>NZ_AFPR01000064.1:0-597 GCF_000219295.1 Acidiphilium sp. PM | reverse complement strand
GGCAAGTCGACGCTGATCAAGCTGCTGACCGGGTTCCATCAGCCTGACGACGGAACGATCAGGCTGGGCGGCGCGGCGGTGCGGTTCGACTCCCCCCGCACCGCCCAACGCCACGGCATCAGCGCCGTCTACCAGGAGATCAACCTGATCCCCGAACGGGACGTGGCCGAGAACCTCTTCCTCGGCCACGAGCCGAGGCGGCTCGGCTGGCTGATCGACCGGCGCCGGATGGAGGCGGAGGCGCAGTCGCTGCTGGCGCGCTACGAGTTGCGCATCGATCCGCGGGCGCGGCTCGGCACGCTCGGGCTCGGGCTCCAGCAGATGGTCGCGATCGCCCGCGGCATCCGGCTCGGCGCGAAGGTCGTCATTCTCGACGAGCCGACCTCCGCGCTCACCGGCGGCGAGGTCGAGACCCTGTTCCGCGTGGTCGACCGGCTGAAGGCCGAGCGCATCGCGATCCTGTTCGTCAGCCACCGGCTGTCGGAATGTTACCGGCTGTGCGACCGCTTCTCGGTGCTGCGCGACGGCCGCCTGGTCGCCAGCGCGCCGGCCGCCGACCTGCCGCGCCAGGCGCTGATCGCCGCGATGCTGGGGCGG
>NZ_AFPR01000065.1:0-22213 GCF_000219295.1 Acidiphilium sp. PM | reverse complement strand
ACCTTGAGCTGAACCACCTGCCCGTTCGACAGCACGCCGACCTGAACCGGGGCATTGGGCTGCGGCGACGTGCTCAGCACATTGGCGCTGAGCAGCGGCGTCACGGTCGATGAACCGGTCGATGTGTTCAGAACCGTGACATCGGCGAGCGCGTTGGTGACGGGATCGACCGCGTCGGCGACGCCGGTGACCGTCGGCCCGACGACGGGCAGGCCGGTGAGGCCGCTGGTGGTCAGGGTCGAGCCGGTGCCGCTCAGCAGGTCGCCCGTCTGGGTCACCGTGCCGCCGAGACCGTCCACGATCGCGCCGAGCGGGCCACCCGTGGTCGAGCCGGTCGAGGACAGCTGGGTGCCGACCGTCGACACCGTATTGCCGAGCGTGGTGACGAGACCACCCGTCGCGTCGCCCGATACCGAACTGGTGGTGGCGATGGCGCCGGTCGCCGAGCCGCCGGAACTCGCGGTCGAACCGCCGCCCGAGCCGAGGCCGGAGCCGCCGGTCGAGCCGCCGCCCGCGCTCGCGGTGGAGCTGCCGGCAGCCCCGGTGACGGCGCCCGCCGCAGGCGAGGTCGCGCTGGACCCGAGCCGGCCAGCGCCAGCACGGAACCCAGGCAGACCGTGCAGAACAGAGCCGAAGATAACGTCTTGCGAATGGACGTGGACATTAAAAGAAACTCCTCGCGCGTGTTCAAATTCATCCTGACCCGCACCTGTTTCCGGGCGTTCGGATGGCGGGCGATGACATTTGAACTGCCACGCCCTGCAGGTGTGCTTACCATGACCGGCGGAAATTAGTTTCAATTTTAGCGACAATTAGCAAAAAAATTTCACTATCGCATTATTTGTCGGAACTTTATGTATCAACGGTTACTTCACGACGGTTTTCATCAACCAAGGATTGAAAATTTGACACAATGTTTGCGGTCGTTTGTCACCTTTCGGTTTCAGACTGCATGAATGACACAACTCACGATGGCACCTGGCGCGATGGCCGCCGCCGGCATGTGTTGATTCATGTCAATGAACCCGCCCGAGGGCCCGGCTAACCGGACGTCAAATCTGGCGGATGACGATTTCATGGCGATTCTCGATCTCGATGCCTTCCGGGCGACACCGCTCACCGAAGCCCCCTTCCAGTATCTGGTGACACCGCATTTCATTGCCCGGGAGCAGGCGCGGGCCGTGCTGCAGGACTTTCCCCGAATCGAGGTTCCGGGACTTCTGCCGCTCGAGGCGACCGATCCGGGGCCGTTGTTCCGGGCGCTGATCGACGAGCTCACGGGCAGGGAGATCACCGCCGCCGTTTCGGAGAAGTTCGGCGTCGATCTCACCGGGCGGCCGACCATGATCACCCTGCGCGGCCGCGCCCGCGAGCGCGACGGCCGCATCCATACCGACAGCGAGGCCAAGCTGATCACCGCCCTGCTCTATTTCAACGAGGCATGGGAAGCCGAAGGCGGCCGGCTGCGGCTGCTGCGCGGGCCGGACAATCTTGACGACATGCTGGCCGAGGTGCCGCCGCTGCTCGGCACGCTGGTGATGTTCCGCCGCTCGGACCGGTCGTTCCACGGCCACGAACCCTTCGTCGGCGTGCGCCGCTACGTGATGATCAACTGGATGACATCGAGCCTGACCGCACAGCGTGAACTGATGCGTCACCGGCTCTCGGCCCAGGCAAAGCGGGTGCTGAGCCATGTCTGACGCCGCCGCCTCGATCCGCCGCGCGCTGGCGGGGGCCGATGCCCGCACCGAACCCTACCGGCACTGGCTGCTCGCCGAGGTGCTGCCCGGCGAGGCCGTGAGCGCCATCCTCGCCCTGCCCTTTCCGCCGCCCGAGATCGGCGAGACGGCGGGACGGCGCGAGACGCACAATTCCACTCGCCGCTTCTTCGCGGCGGAGGAGCAGGCGCGGCATCCGGTCTGCGGGACGCTCGCGGCCGCGTGGCAGGCGCCGGACACGATCGCGGCGATCGAGGCGATGTGCGGCGTCGATCTCGGCGGCAGCCTGCTGAGGATCGAATACTGCCAGGACCGCGATGGATTCTGGCTCGAACCGCATACCGATATCGGCGCCAAGTTCTTCACCATGCTGGTCTATCTGGCCGATCCGCCGGCCGGCGAGGACTGGGGCACCGACATCTTCGCCTCGCCCGACGAATATGTCGGCTCGGCCCCGGCCCGTCGCAACGCGGGGCTGATCTTCATCCCCGGCGAAAACACCTGGCACGGGTTCCGCCAGCGGCCGATCAGCGGGGTGCGGCGCTCGCTGATCGTGAACTACGTGACACCGGACTGGCGCTCGCGCCACGAACTCGCCTTCCCCGACAAGCCGGTAGCGTAACCCCTACACGCGGGGGCCGACATGGAGCACCTCGCCCTGGAACAGCCGCCGCGCGGTCCGGAACACGGTGGCGTGCGAGACGCGGGGCCCGTCCGGCCCTGAGGACACGCCGGCGGCGACGAGGATCGCGCCGGAAGGATGGCCGACCCGCACCGGATCGGTCGCCTCGCCCGGCCGGACCAGGTCATGCGCCACGGTGCCGGGCAGCCGGCAGGCCACGGCGAGGCAGAGCGCGCCGGTCAGCGGCACCGCGCGATGCGGCTGGCCGGACGACATCATGCGCGCCAGAATGTCGACGCTCGCGGCCGTCTGCACCGCCCCTGACAGGACGGGCGCATCCGCCGGCGGCGCGAGAATGCCCACTTTCGGCACGCTGATGATCCGCGCCGCCGCCTCGAGATCGGCGGCCAGGCCCATCCGCACCGAAGCCGCGCGCCGCAGCGCCTCGATCCCGGCGATCAGCGCGGTGTCGCGCTCCATCGCCGCCGGCGTTTCGGTCGCGGTCATCCCGAGATCGGCGGCGGCGACCAGCACGCAGGGATTGGCGGCGTCGATCAGGGTGACGCGCAGCGGCCCGAGGCCCGGCACATCGAGCCGGTCCGTCAGGTTGCCGGTCGGCAGCAGGCGCCCGGTGCCGGCCCCGCCGGGATCGGTGAAATCGAGGCGGATCGGTGCCCCGGTGCCGGCGACGCCGTCGATCGCGAGGTCACCCGTCACCGCGGCGCGGCCATCTTCCATCGGGAACCGGGCGACGATGATCTTGCCGGTATTGGTGTTGTGGATGCGCACCACCGCCTCGTTCCCCGCAGGCGGGGCGACCAGCCCCTCATCCACCGCGAAGGGGCCGATCGCCGAGGACATGTTGCCGCAATTGCTGGCGTAGTCGACCTCCGGACGGTCGATCGCGACCTGCGCGAACGTGTAGTCGACATCGGCATCCGGCCGGCTCGGCGGTCCGACGACGCAGCATTTCGACAGCGAGGACACGCCGCCGCCCATGCCATCGAGCTGGCGCATCGCCGGGTCCGGCGAGCCCATCGCGGCGAGGAAGATCGGCGCCCAGTCCGCCCGATCGGCGGGGAGATCGCCGGCGCGGAAGATCAGCGCCTTCGAGGTGCCGCCGCGCATGAACACGGCGCGGATTGCCCGGAGCGCCACCGGATCAGCCCGATGCCGCCGGCGCGGCGGATGCCGGACCCGGGACCAGCGCCTGGCCGGTCAGCCGGCGATAGCCGTTCTCGACATGCGCGCGCATCGCCGCCGCCACACGGTCGGGATGGCGCGTCGCGAGGGCGGCGACGATCGCGCGGTGCTCCTCCTGCGAGCCGGCGCTGCCCTGTCCCTCGTCGAAATTGCGCCGGCGGAGCAGGTGCATCCGGTCGATCAGCTTTCGATAGAATTCGATCAGGGTCGCATTGCCGGTCAGCTCGACCAGGCGGTCGTGAAAGCCGATGTTCAACGGGAAATAGGCGGCCATGTCGCCGGCCCGCGCGGCATCGGCGAGGCGGGCGAGCCAGCCGTCGAGTTCGGAGAGGATCTCGCCGGTGACGCGCGGGGCGAGCTGGCGGCCGGCCATTTCATCGAGCGTCGCGCGCAGTTCGTAGAGTTCGTGCGCCTCGGGCTCGCGGATCTCGCGGACGAACACGCCGCGGTTCTTCTCCAGCCTGACAAGGCCGGCTTCCTCGAGCGCGCGGAATGCCTCGCGGATCGGCGCGCGGCTGACGTTGAAATGCTGGGCGAAGCTCTGTTCGCTCAGCTTGTCGCCGGCCACGAGGTCACCGCGCTTGATCAGGCCGATGATTTCTTCCCGCACCAGGTCGGCGACCGACCGGGTCTGGAGGATCCGCAGGTGGTTGAGGGGCGCGTTCATGGGTCCGTTATTGCCGTGCCGACGGGGTTTCGCCAAGAGGTTGCCATATTGTCGATTGTCGACAATACTACGATTCAACCACCAAGGAGGATCTGCATGCCCGACCACGCCCCACCAGCCGGCAAGGTGGTCCCCGTCACCCGCATCCTGGCGGAATACGCCGCCGCCGCATCGCCGGAGACGCTGCCGGCGCCGGTGCGCAAGGAAGCCGCCCGCACCTTCCTCAACTGGCTGGGTTGCGCGATCGGCGGCTGCCGCCACGAGGCCGTCGATGCCGCGATCGCGGCGCTTTCGCCGTTCGCCGGGCCGGGCCGCTCGGTCGTTGCCGGCCGCACCGAGCGCCTCGATCCGCTGAACGCCAGCCTGATCAACGGGATCAGCTCGCATGTCTTCGATTTCGACGACACCCATCTGCGCACCGTGATCCATCCCGCCGGGCCGGTCGCGAGCGCGTTGCTGGCCTATGCGGGCGTGCAGCCGATTTCGGGGCGCGATTTCGTCAATGCGCTGGTCGTCGGCATCGAGGCGGAGTGCCGGATCGGCAATGCCGTCTATCCCGAGCACTACGATGTCGGCTGGCATATCACCGGCTCGGTCGGCGCCTTCGGCGCGGCCGCCGCGATCGGGCGGATCCTCGGGCTCGACGGCGAGCGGATGGCATGGGCGCTCGGCATCGCGGCGAGCCAGCCGGTCGGGTTGCGCGAGATGTTCGGCAGCATGACCAAGAGTTTCCATCCCGGCCGCGCGGCGCAGAACGGCATGACGGCGGCCCTGCTCGCCGCGAAGGGCTATACGAGTTCGCCGCAGGCGCTGGAGGCGAAGCGGGGCTGGATGAACGTCCTCAGCACCCGGCACGACGCGCGCGAGATCACCGAAGGGCTGGGGTCACGGTTCGAGATCCTGGCCAACACCTACAAGCCGTTCGCCTGCGGCATCGTGATGCATCCGGTGATCGATGCCTGCATCCAGCTTCGCGAGGAGCACGGCGTGGACGCGGGAAGCGTCCGCTCGGTTGCGCTGCGCGTCCATCCGCTGGTGCTGGAACTGACCGGCAAGACCGCGCCGCAAAGCGGGCTCGAGGGCAAGTTCAGCATCTATCACGCCGCCGCGGTGGCGCTGACCGAAGGCGATGGCGGCGAGGCGCAGTTCAGCGACCGCGCCGTCAACGATCCGGCCATCGTGGCCCTGCGCGGCCGGGTGAACGCGACGGTCGACACCGCCATGCCGGCCGATGCGGCGCAGGTGGTGCTGACCCGCACCGACGGCACCACGACCGAGATCCGGATCGACCACGCGATCGGCAGCCTGGCGCGGCCGATGTCCGACCGCGACCTTGAACGCAAGTTCACCGGACTTGCCGCACCACACCTCGATGACGACGCGATCAGGCGGCTCATCGATCTCTGCTGGCGCCTCGAAGCGCTCGATGACGTCTCGCTCATTGCCGAGGCGGCAACCCGCTAGGGATTCCGCCTCTCGCGCCCGCGCAAAAGAACAACAAGGCTTGAACAGGAGGAAACGATCATGGAACAGGTTCTGGACAGGACGGCAGCGCGACATACCGTGCTGGCGCGCATCGACCGCCTGCCGCCATCGCGGCATCTGGTCGGGCTGGTCGGGCGTATCGCGGCCGGTGGCTGGTTCGAGTTCTATGAACTCTTCATGCCGGGCTTCATCTCGCTCGGCCTCGTGCGCGCAGGCATTTTCGTCGCGAAGCCCGGCAGCATGTTCGATCCGCACCTGTTCGCGAGCTTCCTGGCCAGCTTCTTCATCGGCATGCTGCTGAGCACGGCCGGGTTCGGCTTCATCTCCGACCGGTTCGGCCGGCGGGCGATCTTCGTCTATTCCATGGCCGTCTATTCGCTTGCGCAGCTGACCATCGCCTTCCTGTCGAACCCCGCGGCGATTGATGCCGCGCGCTTCGTCGCCGGCCTCGCGGTCGGGATGCAGCTCATCAACAATGACAGCTTTCTGACCGAGCTCACGCCCCGCGCGGCCCGCGGGCGCTACATGGCGGCGTCGTTCATCTTCGTGCTCACCGCGATACCGGTGGCGGCCTTCCTCGCGGCCATGCTGGTTCCCGCGGCGCCGTTCGGCATCGCCGGCTGGCGCTGGGTGGTGGCGATCGGCGCCCTCAGCGGCGTGGTGGTCATGTTCGTTCAGCGCGGGCTTCCGGAATCGCCGCGCTGGCTCGAAGTGCATGGCCGCTACGACGAGGCGGACCGCGTCGTCGCGGCGATCGAGGCGAGGATCGAGGCGGAAACCGGCAGGAAGCTGCCCGATCCCGTCGCCGATGTGCCCGACGCGACGGCCGCGAGCGGACACTGGAGCGAAATGTTTTCCTCCTTCTACCTGCCGCGCACGCTGATGATCTCGATCTTCCAGTTCGCGCAGACCATCGCGGTGTTCGGGTTTACCGCCTTCGTTCCGATGCTGCTGGTCAAACAGGGATTCACGATCATCCACTCGCTCTACTACACGACGATGATCGTCCTGCTCGCGCCGGTCGGCGCGATCTGCGGCACGATCTTCGCGGAACGGATCGAGCGCAAGTGGCAGCTCGTCGGCACGGCGGTGCTGATCGGCGTGAGCGGCATCGCATTTGTCCACGCGCATACGGTGGCGCTGGTGATCATCAGCGGCGCGCTGATCGCGCTCGGAAACAACTGGATGATCGCGATTTTCCATCCCTATGCGGCGGAGCTGTTTCCAACCCGCATCCGCGCGCGAGCCGTGGGCTTTACCTTCGCCTGGAGCCGCGTGAGTTCGATCTTCATCGGCTACTGGGTCGCCGACCTGCTGGCGGGATTCGGCCCGGCCGGGGTGTTCGTGATGATCGGCCTCGGCATGCTGGCGATCATCCTTTCGGTCGGCCTGTTCGGCCCGCGGACGAACGGGCAGAGCCTGGAAATCCTGTCTCCCTGAACCCAAAACTGCAAAGAAGGCAATCGAGATAATGAAGATCGGCATACTCAACGGCGACGATATCGGGCATGAAATCGTGCCGGAGGCTGTCAGGGTCATGCAGGCCGCCGCGGCCCGGACCGGGCTCGCGATCGAGTGGCAGGATATCCCGATCGGCCGGGCGGCGCTTGACAGCCTGGGTTCTACCCTGCCGGACGGAACCATCGAGCGGCTCGACGCCCTGGATGGGTGGCTGCTTGGCCCGATCGGGCACATGGCCTATCCGAAGATACCTGCGGCGATCAACCCGCATCCGCTGCTGCGCAAGCATTTCGACCTGTTCGCGAATATCAGGCCGGTGAAGTCCCATGCCGCGCTGCCCTGCCTGCATCAGGGCGTCGATCTCGTCATCGTCAGGGAAAACAACGAGGGCTTCCAGCCGGACCGCAACGTCGTCGCCGGCTCGGGCGAGTTTCGGCCAACGCCGGACGTGACGATCTCCGTGCGGGTCATCACCCGGAACGGGTCATCGAAAGTCGCGCGGGCGGCATTCGAACTGGCACGGGCGCGCCGCCGGCATCTGACCGCCGTGCACAAGGACACTGTGTTCAAGCTCGGTTGCGGCATGTTCGCCGAGGAATGTCGCAGGCTGGCGGCGGAATATCCCGATGTGACCTATGACGAGGCAATCGTCGACACGTTTGCGATGCGCCTGGTGATGACCCCGCAGCGCTACGACGTCGTCGTGACCACGAACATGTTCGGCGACATCCTGACCGACGAGGCCGCCGGCCTGGTCGGCGGTCTCGGGATGGCGGCAGGCCTGTGCGCCGGGCCGCGCCATGCGATGGCGCAGGCGACACACGGTTCCGCACCTGACATCGCAGGGCGCGGGATCGCCAATCCCTATGCAATGATCATGTCAGGCCAGATGCTGCTCGACTGGCTCGGCCGCCGCCATGCCGAACCCGCGGCAACAGCCGCGGCGCGCCTGATCGAGCAGGCCGTGGCAAACGTGATCGAGGGGCGCCGCGCGCTGACCCCCGATCTGGGAGGTCAGGGGACGACCGCAGGCATGGGCTCGGCGATTATCGAGGCGATGACCGAGAGTTGAGCACGCGCCCGGGGGGCGGGCGCGCTATCCGGCGTCCTGCCCCTCCTCGCTCAGGCGGAGCGCTGCGTTCACGAGCGCAACATGCGTGAATGCCTGGGGGAAATTGCCGATCTGTCGCCGGTTGACCGTGTCGTACTCCTCGGCGAACAATCCCACGTCGTTGCGCAACGCCACCAGCTTTTCGAACAGGGCTTCGGCATCCGCGCGCCGGCCCATCATCACGTAATTGTCGACCAGCCAGAAACTGCACGCGAGAAAGACACCTTCATTGCCGGTCAATCCATCCTTTCCTGTTTCGGTGTCATAACGGCGCACGAATCCATCTTGCAGAAGATACCGTTCGATCGCGGCGACGGTGCCAATGATGCGCGGATCGTCGGGCGGTAGAAAGCCGACGATCGGCAGCAGCAGCAGGCTCGCATCCAGCGCCTTCGAGCCATAGGCCTGAACGAAGCTGTTCATCTCCGCGTCGAAGCCGTTCTGGCAGACCTGATCGTGAATCTGCTGGCGGATCGCGCGCCAGTGTTCGACCGGACCGTCGTAGCCGTAATCCTCGACGGAGCGGATCGCCCGGTCGAACGCGACCCAGGCCATCACCTTGGAGTGGACGAATTGCTGGCGGCCGCCACGCACTTCCCAGATACCCTCGTCCGGCTCGGCCCAGATCTTCTCCAGGGTTTCAAGCAGGACGAGACGGATGTTCCAGCTGTTCTCATCCCGCCGCACCCCGCCGACATGTGCCTGATAGAGAGCGTTCATCAGCTCACCGAAGACGTCGAGCTGACGCTGGCCCGCGGCCGCATTGCCGGCACGGACCGGCTTTGAACCTTCATAGCCTGGCAACCAGTCGATCTCGCGTTCGGTCAGAAGGCGCTCGCCGGCCACGCCATACATGATCTGGATGTCCTCGGCACCACCGGCGATCGCACGATCGAGCCAGCGCGACCACGCATGTGCCTCGTCCCGGTGCCCCGCATTCATCAGCGCCTGGAGTGTGAAACTCGCATCGCGCAGCCAGCAGAACCGGTAATCCCAGTTGCGCTCGCCGCCGAGTTGCTCGGGCAGCGAAGACGTCGCCGCCGCTATGATTCCGCCGGTTTCCCAATGTGTCAGCGCCTTGAGCGTGATGAGCGACCGCCGCACGATTTCGGCCCAGCGCCCACGGACCGGCGCGCGCTGCGCCCAGCTGCGCCAGCGCTCCGATGCCTGCTCAATTCCCATTTTCATATCGAAACGATGTGGCACCCGCTTGTGCGAGGGCAACCATTCGAGGCCGAACAGGAACTCCTCACCCGCCTCGATTGTGAATTGCGCTTCCGTGTGCTGATTGCGGCCGGTCATCGGCACGTCGCCCCAGACCACGACCATGTCGGGTCCGGCGACCGCCACGAAACCTTCATGGCCGGGCAGCCGCTGCACCCAGGGTACGACGCGGCCGAAGCCGAATCTGAACACGATGTCCAGCCGCATCTCCACTCGTCCGGACAGGCCGCTCACCATGCGGACCAGCCGCGTGGTGTCATGCGGGTGGGGGACCATGCAGTCGGTCACCCGCACCACGCCGTCATCGGTATGAAAGTCGGTTTCAAGCACAAGGGTCTCGGGGCGGTAACGCCGCTCCACCCGCAGGGGCGATGCAGCCGGTGCGATCAGCCACCGCCCGTTCTCGCGCGTTCCAAGCAGCGACGCGAAGCACGGATCGGAATCGAACCGTGGCAGACAGAGAAAATCGATCGAGCCGTCCTTGCCGACAAGGGCCGCTGTCTGCCGGTCTCCGATGATTGCGTAATCCTCGATTCTCAGGCTCATCGCGCCCTCCCCTCGCTAGTTTGCTGAAACCTGGCCAGCCTGCAGCGACCGCATGATGCTCCGCACGATGCCGACGGGAGACTCATCGATCGAGACGACAATCGCATCCTCTCCGGCCTGCGGCGGCTCGAGCGCGGCGAGCTGGCTGTCGAGCAGGGATGCCGGCATGAAGTGACCGCGCCGTGCGGCGATGCGCGCGGCCAGCAGATCGCGCGATCCATCGAGATGCACCAGCGTGAACGGGCCAGCACCGCCGCGCACCAGATCGCGATAACGCCGCGTCAGAAGCGAGCTGACAATGACGCCGCCGCATCGTCTCGTCCGCCATTCCGCAAGGCGCATGGCGATGCGATGCAGCCAGGGCATCCTGTCTTCATCGTCGAGCGGGCGGCCGGAGCGCATTTTCTCACGGTTCGACTCCGGATGCAGATCGTCGCCATCGCAGAACGGCACGCCCAGAAGTTCCGCCAGCAAAAGCCCGATCGTGGATTTGCCGGATGCGGAAACACCCATCACGGCGATCAGTGGCGGAATGTTCGGCTTCGGCAGGCCGAGGCAACGCAGCGTGGCCGCGGCGGGTGCGAGGCCGGCCGCGGAGACCGCGTCGCCATCGAACTGGCGGGTCGAGCCATCGGGATAGCCAATGATCGCGCAGGCGGAACCCGACAGGAAGAGGCCGGTGCCGACAACGCCGGCAATCGAGCGGAGGGCAGACTCGACGGCTTCGGGAACGATGCCTTTCGGCATCGTGCAATCGGCAATGAAGTGGCCGCCATCCGAAACGAAGGGACTGCCGGCATTCGCGCGCAGAACGGGCGCAAGATCCAGTTCGGCGAGCCTGGCACAGGTGCGGTCCGCGCCATGGCGGACGATCTCGACTGGCAGTTTCGAATGCGCGCCGAGCCGTGTCACCAGCTTGCTCCGGTCGGCGATGACGACAAAGCGCCGTGCCGATTGCGCCACCAGCTTTTCCCGCAGCAGGGCACCACCCAGCCCCTTGATCAGGCGGAGCGTTCCGAACTCCACCTCATCGGCTCCGTCAACCGCAAGGTCGAGGGAACCATCGAGCGGCACGAGGCGCAGGCCGAGGAACTCCGCCCTGGCTGCCGTGAGATCGGATGTCGCGACGCATTCGATGTCGAGCCCTTCGGCGCGGACGCGCGCGCCGAGCTGATCGATGAAATGGGCGGCGGTCGACCCCGTGCCGAGGCCCACGCGCATTCCGGATTCGACGAGGCCGACGGCCAGCCGCGCGGCCGCACGCTTGCCATTTTCGAAATCGGTTCCCATGCGATTTGCCCCCTTCAGTCTGCCCATCGTCCGGCGGCATCGCGATCCGCGAGCCAGATCAGGCGTCCGACCGGCCTGAGGCGGGCGGCGGGCACGTCACGATCCGAACCGCTCAGGACGCGATCGAGCATGTCGCGCTTGCCGGCGCCGGAGACGAGAAACACCACGACCCGCGCGCTTTCGAGGATCGGGTAGGTCAGCGTGACGCGCGCTTCCGGGCGTCCCTTGGTCACCGGAATCACCCAGCGTTGCCGTTCACCGAGCAGATCGTCCTGACCGGGCAGAAGTGACGCGGTATGACCGTCATCGCCCATGCCAAGCAGGCATAGATCAAAGAATGGCCTCGAAGGATCGAGAGTCGCTGCGCCATGGACCTCGGCCAGATCCCGCTGATATGCCGCGGCGGCCTGATCGACCGTCATCCCGTCGAACGGCACCTGATGCAGGCGGGGCGCCGCCGGCAGATGCGCGGTCAGGGCGTCGCGGATCATCCTGACATTGCTCTTGTCGTCATCCGGCGCGACGAAACGCTCATCGCCGAGAACGAGATCGATGCGTGTCCAGTCGATGCTGTCGCGCCAGGGCGCAGCGGCCAGCCGTTCGTACAATGCCCGCGGCGTCGATCCGCCGGCGAGGCCGGCCACGAACCGGCCGCGCGCGGCGGCGGCCTCTTCCGCAAAGAGGCGCGCTCCGTATTCGGCGAAGGCTTTCGCATCGGGCACGACGACGAGTTCGCCACGCACAGGTTTCATCAGCGTCTCCCCTCGAGCACGAAGCGCATCATCGCTTCGGCAAAGCCATCTTCCTCATTGCCGCGTGTGGCATGATCCGCCTTCCGCTTGACACTGTCATCGGCATTGCCCATCGCGATGGAAAGGCCGCTGCGGGCAAACATGGCAACATCGTTCGGCATGTCGCCGATGGTCGCGATACGCTCGTGCGGGATGCCGAGCTCGCTCGATATCGCATCCACCACCGCACCCTTGTTCGCATGTGCGCTGGTGATATCGAGATAATAGGGCTGCGAGCAGTCCGCCGTCACGCCGTCACCGAACGCCTTGTGCGCGGCGGCAAGGCAGGATTTCATACGCTCGGCGTCATCGGTCACCCCGACGATCTTCACGACGCCATGAAGAGACGATACATCGTAGCGCTCGACGGTCTCCGGCTCGAACGCGACGGTACGCTGTTCGCGATCGACATGCGGCGCCGCGGCATCGCGGACCAGCCAGCGATCATGCGTGTAGACCCAGGCATCGAGGCCATGGTCATCGAGCAGATCGATGGCCTTGCCGATCACGTCGTCCTGCAGGTCGTGCGAGGCGACGACGCGGCTGAAATCGGGGGCCATCATCACGCCGCCGTTGAACCCGGCCAGCGGCGTGTCGATGGCGAGCGGTTCGCTCAGCATCCGCATGCCGCGCGGCGGCCGCCCGCTGGTGATCGCGAAGCGGATGCCCGCCTCGCGAAGCGCATCGACCGCCTGCTTCGTCGCCGCCGTCAGGCGCTTGTCATTGGTGACCAGGGTGCCATCGACATCGGCAATCACGAGATCGACCGCGCGGCTCATTGCCCGCTCTCCGCCGGATCGAGCGCGACCGGTCGCCAGCGCCGCGTCGGCTCATCATCCGCAAGCAGCTTGTCCGCCGCATCCGGTCCCGCGCTGCCGCTGCGGTAGTTCGGGAAATCGGCGGCTCGGTCTCTGCCCCAGGCGTCCAGAACACGGCCGACCACACGCCACGTCTCCTCGACCATGTCTGCCCGCTGGAACAGGGTCTGATCGCCGATCATGCAATCATACAGAAGGGTTTCGTAGCCGACGTTCGGTTCCGGTTCGAAACGGTCACGATATCTGAACTGCATCCGGGCGGGCGCCAGCCGCATGGTCTGGCCGGGTTGCTTCACCTCGAACTCGATGGCGATGCCTTCATCGGGCTGGATACGCAGAACCAGCCAGTTCGGCGGCAGGCCATCGAGCGATGCGCCCTGGAACGGCGCCAGCGGCTGCTTGCGGAAGCGGATGGCGATTTCGGTCATCCGCTCGGAAAGATGCTTGCCGGTGCGAATGTAGAACGGCACGCCGGCCCAGCGCCAGTTGTCGATGGCAAGCCGCAACGCGACATAGGTTTCGGTATTCGAGTCCGCAGCAACACCTGGCTCCTCGCGATAGCCGCGCGCTGACTGGCCGGACACCTCGCCCGCGCCATACTGGCCACGCACGGCATCCTCCGGACGCAAGGTGCGGATGGCGGAGAAGAGTTCCAGCTTCTTGTCGCGGATCGCCTCGGCCCGCACACCAACCGGCGGTTCCATCGCCACCATGGCGACGAGCTGGAAGACGTGGTTCGGCACCATGTCGCGCAACGCGCCGGCCTGCTCGTAGAATTTCGCCCGTCCCTCGACGCCGACCGTCTCGGCGACGGTGATCTGCACATGGTCGATTCGATCGCGATTCCAGAGCGGATCAAAGATTCCGTTGCCGAACCGCAACGCCATGATGTTCTGAACGGTTTCCTTGCCAAGAAAATGGTCGATCCGGTAGATCTGCCGCTCGTCGACCACGCTCAGAAGCTGCCGGTTCAGGTCCTGAGCCGATGCAAGGTCGTGGCCGAACGGCTTTTCGATGATGATCCGCCGCCACGTCCCCCCGCCCGACTCATCCTCGGTCACGAGGCCGGCCTTGCCCAGATGCTCGACGATCGGTGCGAAGAACCGGTCGGCCACCGCAAGGTAGAACAGCCGGTTGCCGCCCGTGCCTTGCGAATTTTCGATCGCTTCGAGGCGGGACTTCAGGGTTTCGTAGAATTCGTCCCTGGTGAAATCACCCTGAACGTAATCGGCATGCGCCGTCAGGCGATCCCATGCGGCGTCGTCAACTTGCTTGATCTGGTCTTCGGCTTCCGGATCGCCGACGAAGCTCTCCAGCATCTCGCGCAGCGAGCCGGTCCAGTGCTTTGCGTCGAGGTCGGCGATATCGGCGCCAAGCAGGCCGAACTTCTCGGGCACCAGGCCGGTATTCGCAAGATTGTAGAGCGCCGGCACCAGCAGCCGCTTGGTCAGATCCCCCGCGGCACCGAAAATCACGACGCTGCAAGGGCCCGCGGGGGAGGCCGAGGCGGCGCCGGAGGATCCGGCCTCTGACCGGAGCGGGTGTTTTGCCAGCGGGTTCATGCGCCACCTCCCTGCTTGGCAGCAGCCGGTCCCTGCTCGACATGACCGCCGAAGCCCTGTCGCATGGCAGACAGGATCTTCTCGCCGAACGTATGATCGAGCCGGGAGCGGAACCGCGCATAGAGTGCGGCGGTGAGCACATCGGCCGGAACCGCCTCCTCGATCGCGGCGTTGATCGTCCAGCGTCCCTCGCCGGAATCCTCGACATAGCCGCTGTAGTCGGAAAGCGCCCCGTCGCGCGCCAGTGCCGCGGCGGTCAGGTCGAGCAGCCAGGACGAGATCACGCTGCCGCGCCGCCACACCTCGGCAATGTCGGCGACATCGAGGTCGTAGCGTTCGGCTTCGGGCAACGCATCGGCGCAGCGGTTGCGCAGGATCGCGAAGCCTTCCGCATAGGCCTGCATCAACCCGTATTCGATGCCGTTGTGCACCATCTTCACGAAATGCCCGGCGCCGTTCGGGCCGGCATGGATGTAGCCAAGCTCGGCACGCTCGTCCCGTCCCTCGCGCCCCGGCGTCGGTTCGATTTCCCCACGCCCCGGCGCCAGGGTTCGAAACACGGGGTCGAGCCGCCGGACGATGGCGTCGTCGCCCCCGATCATCATGCAGTAGCCGCGTTCGAGCCCCCAGACTCCGCCCGAGGTACCGACATCGACGAAATGGATGCCCTTGCGTTTCAACCGCGCGGCATGGGCGATATCGTCGCGATAGAAGCTGTTGCCGCCATCGATGACCACGTCATCCCGCCCGAGAAGGTCGCCGAGCGCGTCGACGGTCTCGCTCGTCACCTGCCCGGCCGGAAGCATCACCCAGACCGAACGCGGTGGCTCCAGAGCCTTCACGAGGCCTGCGAGATCGCGCACGCCGGTCGCCCCTTCCTTCTCGAGCTTTTCGACGGATTCTGCCGATTTGTCGAAAACCACACAGTCGTGGCCGTCTCGCATCAGCCGGCGGACAATGTTGGCGCCCATCCGGCCAAGGCCGATCACACCAATCTTCATGGCTCTGTCTCCGTTCCTGTTGCCGCGCCATGCCGCTGACGGTCCCACGACGCGGGGCCGCCGGGCATGACGCTCGTCAATGGTCTCCGGTCGGGCGCGGAGCTGCGCGCCCGCAAGATTCAGGCGAAGGCGTGGTCGATGGCCTTCTCCAGTTCGGCGAGCCCCGCGTCCACCTCGGCAAGGTGAACGCGGATGGCCCGGCGTTCGCGTTCGACGAGAACGCCGAGATCTCCCTCCGCCTGCGCCCCCTTCACTTGGCCGAAACTGTAGCGGTGGCCGGGCACGGGGAAATCCGCCGCGTCATCGGCAGTGATCTGCAGGAAGACGCCGCTGTTCGGCCCACCCTTGTAGGCCTGCCCGGTGGAGTGCAGGAAGCGCGGGCCGAAGCCGACACAGGTCGCGACCTTGCGGGCATCGCGCAACCGCAGGCGAATCGCCTCCAGCTTCGCCTCGTGCGCCCGCGTGTGTTCGATATAGGCGAGCAGGCCGATATAGTCGCCCGCGTGGGCGCGCTGGAAATGGTGCTTCAGCCAGGCCGACAAAGTGTTGTGACGGCCGAGCGCCTCGGCGTTCGCCGGGTCGGCGTAGACGGCGATGCCGTTCTCGCGGAACACCGGATCGGGCGAGGCGACCGGTGCGCCCTTCTCATAGGCATCGGTCAGGGCGCGGGTCTTGATCTTGCTCGCCTCGACGTCGGGCTGGTCGAACGGGTTGATGCCGATGATGGCGCCGGCGACCGCGGTCGCCATCTCCCAGCGGAAGAATTCCTGACCGATCTGGGCGACGTCATCGAGCACGATCCGCACCACCGGATGCCCCGCTTTCGCGAGTGCTGCGAGCTTCGCATCCTGAGCCTTGTCCTCATCGCCCTTGAGCACGAGCTGCGCGAAGACCCGGTCCTTGCCATAGGCGGCGGGCTCGCCGAGCGCCTCGCCATCCACGGGGATGAGTCCGCGCCCCTGCTTGCCGGTCGATTCCGCGATGAGCTGTTCGAGCCAGGCGCCGAGACCGGCAATGCGCGGCGAGGTCACGATGGTCACCTTGTCGCGGCCGAACCGCGTCGCCGCGGTGCCGAGGAGAAGGCCGAGCCGCACGCCGGGATTGCGATCCGCCGGCACGCTCGCGGCGCAGGAGGCGACCATGTGGGAGGTCCGGACCAGGAAGTCCGACACGTCGATCCCCATCGCCGCCGCCGGCACCAGGCCAAACTTCGACAGCACGGAATAGCGCCCGCCGATCGACTTCACGCCATGGAAGAGATGCGCGAAACGCTCGTGCTTCGCGACCTGTTCGAGCGAGGAGCCCGGATCGGTCACCGCGGTGAAGTGCCGCGACCACGCCGCCTCGCCCACGGTCTCGATCATGCGGGCGCGGAAATGCGCGAGCATGATGTTCGGCTCCAGCGTGCTGCCCGACTTCGACGAGACGATGAACATCGTCTTCGCCAGATCGAGCTTCCGCTCCAGCGCGCGGATCTGGGCGGGATCGGTGCTGTCGAGCATGTGGAAGTGCGGCCAGCCGGCCTGACGGCCGAAACTGGTGGCGAGAACTTCAGGCCCGAGGCTCGATCCGCCCATGCCGAGCAGGGCGACATGGGTGAAGCCGCCCTCGCGGATCGCGTTGGCGAAGCGCACCAGCGTGCCGACATGGGCGTGCTCCTGCCCGACGATGTCGAGCCAGCCGAGCCAGTCGGCTTCGTCGGCGCCGGTCCAGACCGCGGCGTCGCCGGCCCAGAGCCGCCGGACCACGCCATCCGCCCGCCAGCCGGCGGCTGCCTCGTTCACGGCGTGGGCGATATCCTCGGGCGCCTCGATGCGCGCGGCGTTCACCGTGACCAGCGCCTCGCGCTTTTCGGCGACCGCACCGAGCAGCTTGTCGAACGCCTCGGCGAACTGGCGCACGCCATCCTCGACCAGGTCATGGGTGACGGTCGCGAGCGAAATGCCCTGCTCCTCGATCGCATGCAGCGCGGCATAGGCGCCCTCGATATCCTGTTCGACGGCGTCATGCACGACCGAGCCGTGGTCGCGGAACGCGTCCATCGTGGCCGGCGGCATCGTGTTCACCGTGTCGCGGCCGATCAGCCGTTCGACGTAGAGCGTGTCCGGATAGTCGGGATTCTTGACGCCGGTCGAGGCCCAGAGAAGGCGCTGCACCTGCGCGCCCTTCGCGACCAGCGCCTCCCACGCCTTGCCCGCGAAAATCCTGCGGAAGCTCTCGTAGGCGAGCTTGGCATTCGCGATCGCGGCCTGGCCGAGCAGCGGCTGCAGGATGCCGGCCGGGCCGCCGGCATCGATCCTCGCCTGCAATTCACGGTCGATCACGGTGTCGATCCGGCTGACGAAGAAGCTCGCGACGCTCGCCACCTTCGACACGTCGCCGCCCTTTGCCGCATAATCCTCAAGGCCGGCGATATAGGCCTGCGCCACCGCCTCGTAGCGGGGCACCGCGAACAGCAGGGTGACGTTGATCGACAGCCCCTCGCCGATCAGGGTGTGGATCGCGGGGATTCCGGCCGAGGTCGCCGGCACCTTGATCATCAGGTTCGGGCGGTCGACCGCGGCCCACAGGCGACGCGCCTCGTCGATCGTGCCCTGGGTGTCGTTCGCGAGGTAGGGCGAGACCTCGAGGCTGATGAAGCCGTCGCGACCGCCGGTTTCGCGATGGACCGGCGCCAGCGCGTCCGCCGCGGCCTGGATGTCGGCGATGGCCAGGTGTTCGTAGATCTCCATTGGCGCGCAGTCGCGCTCGCGGACGAAGCGCTGGAACGCCTCCCCGTATTCCGGCGCATGGGCGATCGCCTTCTCGAAGATCGCCGGATTGGAGGTGACCCCCTTGAGCCCGTCGCGCGCGACCATGGTGGCGAGTTCTCCCCCCTCGATCAGGCCGCGCTGGACGAAGTCGAGCCAGGGCGCCTGCCCGGCTTCAGCGAGTTGTTTCAGGGGGTTCATGCGGATCTCCTCAACGCAGGTCGTGATGGACGACGGTCCGGTGCCGGAGCAGGCTTATCGGCTGTTTGCCGATCCTGTCGAGAGATGGGAAAGCCCGCCGCCGATGTCACGTCCCGTCTCGGCTTGTCACCGTTCTGTGACTGAAGGCAGGTTTGGCGCAACCGATCGTTCTTTTCAATGGTACGATGGACCCGACATATCGAAGCGGGGCCGCCTTCCGCGCAATGAAGCTGACATTCGCCCCGATCTCGATTAAACAGCGCGCATGACCTCGACCCCCACCGAACTGATCCGCAACTTCTCGATCATCGCCCATATCGACCACGGCAAGTCGACCCTGGCCGACCGGCTGATCCAGACCACCGGCGCGCTCTCCGCCCGCGAGATGACCGAGCAGGTGCTCGACAACATGGACATCGAGAAGGAGCGCGGGATCACCATCAAGGCGCAGACCGTGCGCCTCAACTACAAGGCGAAGGACGGCAAGACCTATGTCCTGAACCTGATGGACACGCCCGGCCATGTCGACTTCGCCTATGAGGTGAGCCGCTCGCTCGCCGCCTGCGAGGGCTCGCTGCTGGTGGTCGACGCCTCGCAGGGCGTGGAGGCGCAGACGCTGGCGAACGTGTACCAGGCGATCGACGCCAATCACGAGATCGTCCCCGTGCTCAACAAGATCGACCTGCCGGCCGCCGAACCCGAGCGGGTGAAGCAGCAGATCGAGGACGTGATCGGGCTCGATGCGTCGGACGCGGTGGAAATATCCGCCAAGACCGGCCTCAACATCGAGGCGGTGCTGGAGGCGCTCGTCACCCGCCTGCCGCCGCCGAAGGGCGACGAGACGGCGCCGCTCAAGGCCATGCTGGTCGACAGCTGGTATGACTCCTATCTCGGCGTCATCATCCTGGTCCGCGTGCGCGACGGGCGGCTGCGCAAGGGCCAGCGCGTCCGCATGATGTCGACCGGCGCGGTCCACACCATCGACCAGGTCGGCACCTTCTCGCCCAAGCTCACCCCGCAGAGCGATCTCGGCCCCGGCGAGATCGGCTACATCACCGCCGCCATCAAGACGGTGGCCGACTGCAACGTGGGCGACACGATCACCGACGACCGCGCCCCCGCCACCGAACCCCTGCCCGGCTTCAAGCCGTCGATCCCGGTGGTCTGGTGCGGGCTCTACCCGGTCGATGCCGACGATTTCGAGAAGCTGCGCGACAGCCTCGCCAAGCTGCGGCTCAATGATGCGAGCTTCCATTACGAGGCCGAGACCTCGGCGGCGCTCGGCTTCGGCTTCCGCTGCGGCTTTCTCGGTCTGCTGCATCTCGAGATCATCCAGGAGCGCCTGTCGCGCGAATTCGATCTCGACCTGATCGCGACGGCCCCTTCGGTGGTCTACCGGCTCTACAAGACCAGCGGCGAGATGATGGAGCTGCACAACCCGGCCGACATGCCGGACGGCTCGGTCATCGACCATATCGAGGAGCCCTGGATCCGCGCGACCATCATGGTGCCGGACGACTATCTCGGCGCCGTCCTCACCCTCTGCAACGAGCGCCGCGGCCAGCAGGTCGACCTCACCTATGTCGGCAACCGCGCCATGGCGGTCTACCGGCTGCCGCTCAACGAGGTGGTGTTCGACTTCTATGACCGGCTGAAATCGGTCAGCCGCGGCTATGCCAGCTTCGACTACCAGATGGACGACTATGTCGAGGGCGACCTCGTGAAGATCTCCATCCTGGTCAACCAGGAGCCGGTGGACGCGCTGGCCTTCATCGCCCATCGCTCCGTCGCCGACACCCGCGGCCGCGCGATCTGCGCCAAGCTGAAGGACCTGATCCCCCGGCAGCTCTTCAAGATCGCCATCCAGGCGGCGATCGGCGGCCGGGTGATCGCCCGCGAAACCCTCGGCGCGCTGTCGAAGGACGTCACCGCCAAGTGCTATGGCGGCGACATCAGCCGCAAGCGCAAGCTGCTGGAGAAGCAGAAGGAGGGCAAGAAGCGGATGCGCCAGTTCGGCAAGGTCGAAATCCCGCAGACCGCCTTCCTCGCGGCGCTGAAGATGGACGCCTGAGCCCAGTGCTCGCCGCCGCCATCGCCGCCACCATCGCCGCCCTTGGCGCCGCGATCCTCGTCGTCCTCGCGCTCCTGCAATCCCGCCAGATCGCCACCCTGCGCGGCGAGATCGCCGAACAGTCCCGCGCCGGGCTGCGCGAGGCGTTCGACCGGGTGCAGGAGGGCGCGCGGGCGCAGGGCGAGCAGCTCGCGCGGCTGCACGGCGCGATGAGCGAATTGTCGCTCCTGCTCGCCGGCAAGCTGGCCGAGGCGGAATCGGCGGCACAGGCCGGCCGCGCCCAGGGGCTCAGCGAGACCATGGCCGCGATCGCCCGGCTGACCGAGAGCCAGACGCTGCTCGCCGATCGCATGAACCGCGATCTCGCCGGCGTCTCGCTGGCCCTGCGCGAGGGGCAGGAGGCGCTGCGCGGCCGCGTCGAGCAGAAGCTCGATGAAATCCGCACCGGCAACGAGGCCAAGCTCGACGCGATGCGCGCCGCGGTGGACGAGAAGCTGCAATCAGCACTGGAGCAGAAGATCGGCGAGAGCTTCCAGCGCGTGGCCGAGCAGTTCGCCCAGGTGCAGCAGGCGATCGGCCAGGTGCAGTCGGTCGCCACCCAGGTGGGCGATCTCAAGCGGCTGTTCGCCAACGTGAAATCGCGCGGCGGCTGGGGCGAGGCGCAGATCCGCCAGACGCTGGACGACACGCTGCCGCCCGGCACGTTCGAAGCCAATTTCCGGGCCGATCCGAACGGCGCCGAGGCGGTGGAATTCGCGCTGCGCATGCCGGTGCGCGAGGGGGATCAGCCGGTCTGGCTGCCGATCGACGCGAAATTTCCGACCGAGGATTACGACCGCCTGCTGCTCGCCGCCGAGGCGGGCGACCGCGATGGCGAAACCCAGGCGCTGCGGGCGCTGAGCGCCCGCATCCGCGACGAGGCGAAGAAGATCGCCCAGAAATACATCCGCCCCCCGCGCACTACGGATATCGCGATCCTGTATCTGCCGAGCGAAGGCCTGTTCGCCGAGGTCGCCCGGATTCCAGGCCTGGTCGAGCAGGTGCAGCGCGAGCACCGGGTGCTGATCCAGAGCCCGAGCCTGTTGCCCGCCTTGCTGCACACGATCCGGGTTGGCCATTTCACCGTCCAGCTCGAGCGCCGCGCCGGCGAAATCGGCCGCATCCTCTCGGCGGTGAAGCTCGAATGGGGCAAGCTCGGCGAGAGCATCGAGGCGCTGGCGAAACGAGCCGAACAGCTCTCGAAAGGGATCGACAGCACCCAGGTCCGCATCCGCGCCGTCGGCCGCAAGCTGCGCGACATCGACGAGCTCGACCCCACCGAAAGCCCCGCCCTGCTCGGCCTCGACACCGCCGAGGAATAACGCTGCCCCCCGCTTGAGCCCGGCGCGGTTGTTGGCTATGAAGCCGCTGCGCCGGAGGGATGGCCGAGCGGTCGAAGGCGCACGCTTGGAAAGCGTGTGTGCGTGAAAACGTACCGTGGGTTCGAATCCCACTCCCTCCGCCAGTTTCACTTTTCACGCGATCTCAATCAGTCTCAACCACCTGAAATCTCTTCACTTTCCTCCGCGACGGTGTCCTAATCCGTCTCACGAGATACCCCTCAATCCCGGGGCACTTCGGGGTCGGATGTGGGGTATGGGACAGGAGGCAGGGGTATGCTCACTGACATCGCCGTCCGCAAGGCGCAGGTCC
>NZ_AFPR01000066.1:0-7776 GCF_000219295.1 Acidiphilium sp. PM | reverse complement strand
CCCGCCGCTTTCGCGAAGCAGGCGCTGAACGCCCTTGATCGTGTAGCCCTGGATGTAGAGCAGGTCGGCTATGCGCTGCAGCAGCAGGACATCGTCGGGCCGGTAATAGCGCCGTCCGCCGCCCCGCTTGAGCGGCTTGATGCGGGGGAACTTGGTTTCCCAGAACCGCAGCACATGTTGCGGCACATGCAGTTCGTCCGCCACCTCGCTGATCGTGCGGTAGGCTTCGGCGGATTTGCGGACCCGGTTGCGGCCGTGCTCGTCCGGCGTGGATTCGTGGCGATGCGGCTCGTCGGTCAAGACTGGCCTGCCGCCGACGGAACCTGGCCGGTATCGACGGCGTCGCGGAGGATCTGGCTCGGCCGGAACACCAGCACGCGGCGCGGCAGGATCGGCACTTCACGTCCCGTCTTGGGGTTGCGCCCGATCCGGCGGCCTTTCTGGCGGACAGAAAACGTCCCGAACCCGCTGATCTTGATGGATTCGCCTTCGGCCAGCGCCTGCTTCATGCGGTCGAGCACAGCCTCGAGGAGTGCCGCGGATTCATTGCGCGACAGCCCAACCGCCGCGTAAATCGACTCAGCCAGACCTGCGCGTGTCAACGTGCTCATTTTTCAAGATTAGCAAGAAAGCCTGTCGGGTCAACACGGAACAGGCTGCGGGCAGTGGCCGGAGCCATGCGCGCCGGCGGTTCAGAAGCGGATCAGCGCCGAACCCCAGGTCAGCCCGCCGCCAAGCGCCTCGATCAGCACGAGATGGCCGCGACGGATGCGCCCGTCGCGCACAGCCTCGTCGAGCGCGAGCGGGATCGACGCGGCGGAGGTATTGGCGTGCCGGTCAACCGTGACCACGACCTGCTCCGGCGCGAGGCCGAGCCGCTTGCCCATCGCGTCGATGATTCGCCGGTTGGCCTGGTGCGGCACCAGCCAGTCGATATCCGCCTGGGTCAGATCGTTGGCCGCCAGCGCCTCGTCGACCGCGCCGGCGAGCTTGCTGACGGCGTGGCGGAACACCTCGCGCCCGTTCATCACGAGGTGCTGCGGCCGGTCGTCCTGGCCGGTCGCCCCGTCGATGAAGAGGATGTCGCCGTAGCGCCCGTCGGAATGGATATGGGTGGAGATCACGCCACGATCGTCCTCGCCGGTGCCGGCGCGCAGCAGCACGGCGCCGGCGCCGTCGCCGAACAGCACGCAGGTGCCCCGGTCCTCCCAGTTGAGGATGCGCGAATAGACTTCGGTGCCGATCACCAGCGCGCTGCGGCATTGCCCGGCGCGGATCATCGCATCGGCCACCGAAACGCCGTAGACGAAGCCCGAGCAGGCGGCCGAGAGATCGAAGGCGAAGCCGCGCGTCATGCCGATGGCGGCCTGGATGCTCACCGCGGTGGCCGGAAAGCCCTGGTCCGGCGTGGACGTCGCGACGATGACGGCATCGACCGAATCGGCCGAAGCGCCGGCGGCGGCAAGTGCCCGCCGCGCCGCCTCGGCGCCCATGAAGGTCGCGGTTTCATGCGCGGCGGCGATGTGCCGCTGGCCGATCCCGGTGCGCTCGCGGATCCACGCGTCGGACGTGTCGATCCGCGTCGCGAGCTCGTCATTGGTGACGATGCGTTCCGGCAGGTAGCTGCCGACCCCTTCGAGAACGGTGCGTTGCATGTCGGTCAGCCGGTTGTCACGGAGGTGGCGGAAGCGGGCGGTGTGGCGCGGAACGCATCGCTGGCGAGGCGTTCGCGGTCGGCGTGGCGGCCGAGATCGTCGCGGATGCGGTCGTTGAAGCGATTGACGATCATGTCCATCGCCACATCGACCGCATGGGCGAACCCCTCGGCGTCGGCGCCGCCATGCGACTTGACGACGACACCGTTGAGTCCCAGCAGCACGGCGCCGTTGTAGCGCCGCGGGTCGAGCCATTCGCGCAGCCGGGTCAGGCCCGGCCGGGCGAGGAGATAGGCGAGGCGGGAGGCAATGTTCGCCGAGAAGCCCCGGCGCAGCAGGTCGCCGACCAGGCGCAGCGCGCCCTCGCCGGTCTTCAGCGCGACATTGCCGGTGAACCCGTCGGTGACGACGACGTCGACCGTCCCGCCGGCGATGTCATGCCCTTCGATGAAGCCGCGGAACTGCGGCCCGATCGGGCTTTCGCGCAACGCCTCGGCGGCGCGCCGCAGGGTTTCGTCGCCCTTCATTTCCTCGGAGCCGACATTGAGCAGGCCGATCGTCGGGTGCGGCAGGCCGAGCACCGTCCGGGCGAACAGCTCGCCCATCACGGCGAATTCGACGAGGTTGCGCGCGTCGCAGACCACATTGGCGCCGAGATCGAGCATCACGACGTCGCCGCGGGCCGAAGGGCCGATCGCCGCCATGGCCGGGCGGTCAATCCCGCTCATCGTCTTGAGGACGATCTTGGCCAGGGCCAGCATCGCGCCGGTATTGCCCGCGGAAATCACGCCCGCGGCCTCGCCGTTCGCCACCGCGTCGATCGCCCGGCGCAGCGAGGCGTCGCGCAGGCGCAGTGCCGCGGTTGGCTTCAGTTCGTTCGGGATGATCTCGGTGGTCGGCCGGATCGAGACCCGGTTGCGCAGCCGCTTGCTGAGCCGCACCAGCTCATCGATCTGCACCGCATCGCCGAACACCTCGAATCGCGCATTGGGATGGCGCTCGGCCGCGATGTCGAGCCCCGCGATGACCATGCCGGGGGCGCTGTCGCCCCCCATGGCATCCACCGCGAGGATAGGCATCCCCGGCGCCGGCGTTGCGGTCCGATCGGATGCGGTCGCCGTTTCCGGCGTCGGGGGCGGGCTTGGCATGGCGGAAGGGGAGGCGGCTGCGGCTGTTGATCCGGTTGTCATCGGCGGCCTGAAGGCACGTACGGCGCCGACGCGGACACGACCGGATCAGACCCTGACCGTGCCCTTGAGATCCTTGCCGGCCGCGACGACTTCGCGCCCGTCATAATGGCCGCAATGGCCGCACACATGATGCGGGCGCTTCAGCTCGCCGCAATTGCTGCACTCGGCATGAGCCTGCTGGCCCAGCGCATGATGGCTGCGGCGCATGCCTTGGCGGGAGGGGGAGGTCTTGCGCTTGGGTACGGCCATGGTCGACTCTCGGTTCTCTTGTGTTACGTCGCGACGGGTCGCGGCGCGCCAGCGGGTGACGCCCCGCTGACCGGGGGGATTGGAAAGCGGCCCTCTAGCAGAGCGCCGGGCCCACGGCAAGTTTGTCCGGCGCGGGACTGCCACATGCCGGTTGCTCAGTTGGGCCGGCGCAGCCGGGCGAGCGCGGCAAAGGGATGCGCCTCATCCTTGGCGCCGGTCCCGGAAGCCGCGGGCGGCTCGGCGCCCGGCCGGCGCGGATACGGATCGAGGGCCAGCGCCAGCTGTTCGACGAGCAGCGCGCCGAGATCGAACACCGTGCCGTCGGCGACGATGTCGTCCGGCGCATCGGGGTCGAGGGAGCCGGCATCGTCCGGCTCGCCGCCGGAAAGCAGCCGGAAGCTGGTGCGCTCGGCGATGGTCTGTTCCACCGGCTCGAGCGAGACGACGCAGCTCTGGATGACGCGGGCGGCAAGCTCCAGCCTGGCCTCGGCCTGGTCCGGCCCGATGCGGCTGATGTGGAACCGGCCGGACAGCGCCTCGACCGCCGGAATGCCGAATTGCCGGGCGATCGCGGCGCGGGCCTCGGCGTCGGCATCGATCGTCACTTCCTGCGCCGCATCCCCGAGGCGGGCGAGATCGAAGTGCCGCGACAGCGGAAACGGAGGGGCGTCAGTCATCATGAAATACTGGCGCATCTTGCACGACGATGGAAGCTCGCCCATAGAACCGGGACCAGCCGCAACCCGAGGATCCAGCCGCGTGCGCAGATTGGCGACCAAGCTCCGCCCATTGTTTCCCCTCCTGCTGCTGCCGGCGCTGGCCGGCTGCGCCCTGTTCACGGCCCAGCCACGCTATCGCGGCACCGCGGTAACCGAGGCGCAGCTCAAGCAGCTCACCCCCGGCGTCTCGACCGAGGCGGACGCGACCGCGCTGCTCGGCTCGCCGACGCTGCGCGAAACGTTCCACGATCACGACTGGCTCTATGTGAGCCAGGTGACGAAGCCGCGCATCGGCCAGACCCTTGGCGTCGAGAAGCAGCAGGTCGTCGTGCTCGATTTCACCGGCAACGGCGTGCTGAAATCGATCCGCCGGGTCGGCGGGAAGCAGGCGGTTCATGTGGCGATGGCCGGCGGCAGGACGCATGCGCCGGGCGGCCATGCAAGTTTCCTGCAGCAGCTCGTCGGTGGCGTCGGGCACTATAATCCGGGCCTCGGCGCCGGATCGGCCGGCGGCCTCGGCGGCGGGAGCGGTTTCTGATCCCATGATCGGACGGCGCGGCGTGATGGCCGGAAGCGTGGCGGCGCTGGCGATGGCCGGCGCCGCCCGCGCCTCGACGTCTGTCCTTGGCACGGCGGAACCGGTCACCAGCCTGCCGCCAGGGTCGGAGGCCCCGCAACTGAACGACGTCGTCGCGCCGGGCTGGCGGCGGGACGTGCTGATCCGCTGGGGCGACGCCGTGCTGCCATCCGCGCCGCCCTTCCGCCCGGGCGAAGTCACCCTCGCCGCCGCCAGCCAGCAATTCGGCTGGGATGCGATCATTGCCGGGCTGGTGAAGATGCCGCCGGCCGACGACGGCGTGCGCCGGCTGCTGATGGTCGTCACCCACCCCGACGTGGAGATGCGCATGGCGTTTCCGCGCGGCCGCGGCGCCGCGACCGTCGCCGGCAAGATGCAGGGCGCCTCGGTGCTCAACCTCGCCATGCAGAACGGGCGCTGGGTGGTGGTCGCCGGCGGCTACCAGTCCCGCCGCATCACCGACGGCACGCTGTGCCGCATCGCCGGCCCGGCCGCCGCTTCGGTCGGGCAGACGGTCCAGGGCGTGCTGGCGCCCTCCATCGGCGGTGTGACGCCCTGGAACACGGTGCTGCTGCCCGAGGGCCACACCGCGGGCTGGATCCGGCGCCTGGCCGGCCATGCGCCCGGTTTCGGCAGCCCGACCGTGGGCGCCGGCTTCGGCTGGGTGGTCGAGCTCGACGCCGCGAATCCGATGTCCTTTCCGGTGAAGCGCACCGCCCTCGGCCGGCTGCCCCGCGCGGGCGTGGCCTGCGGGCTCGCCGCCGATGGCAGCGCCGTGGTCTTCATGAGCGAGGACGGGCCGATGGGGCGGCTGTTCCGCTTCAAGGGCGCCGCCCCGGCCGGCACCGGCGAGGGCGCGCTCGAGGCCGGCACGCTCGCCGTCGCGGTGATCGAGCACTCGCACATCGTCTGGCACGACCTGCCCGCCGGCCTGCCCTCGCTGACCGCGACGGCATCGGCCGGCCGCCGGGGTTCCGGCTTCGATGCCCCTTCGGGCATGGCGATCGCCCCGGACGGCACGCTCTACCTCGCCTGCCGCGGCAATCCGGGGCGGGGGATCAGCCAGATCGATCCGCTCAACCCGCGCGCCGGCAACGGCGCCGGCCACATTCTGGCCTTCGCCCCCGAGGGCGGCGATCCCGGCGCCCGCCGCTTTGCCGGTCGCGTGGTGCTGCTCGGCGGCAATCCGGCGCATGATTCCTCCTCGCGCTACGCGCCTGGCTCGACAGCCTGGCTGCGCGCGCCCTCGACCCTCGATCTCGACGGCAGCGGCCGGCTCCTCATCGGCACCGACCAGCGCGGCGCCGTGACCGACACGGCGGACGGGCTGTTCGCGATGCACCCGCATGGCGGGCTCGATCTGCTCTACAGCGCGCCGGTGGGGGGTGCCGTCGGCGGTGCCGCGGCCGATCCGGCAGGGAAGACGCTGTTCACCGTGGCACGGCATCCCGGCGGCACGCGCGAGGCCGATTTCGCCGATCCGGCCACGCGCTGGCCGACGGTGCGCCCCGGCATGCCGCCGCAGACCACGATGGTGTCGCTCGCCCCGGATTGAATCCGGCCCCGGCCGGCGTACCTGAAGCCATGACGCTTTTGAACATGACGAGGAGGGCAGGATGCTGAACACCACCGGAACGGTACGGCTGAAAGACCCGGCGCTGCTGCGGGAAGCCAATTACATCAACGGAGAATGGGTGCAGGCGGAGAGCGGGAAGACCCTCGACGTCCTGAATCCAGCGACGGGCGAACTCGTTGGCCGGGTGCCGGCGATGGGTGCCGCGGAAACGCGCCGCGCGATCGAGGCGGCCGGCCGCGCCCTGGCCGGCTGGCGGGCGATGCTGGCGAAGGAGCGCGCTGCGATCCTCCGCCGCCTCTACGAGTTGATGATGGCCAACCAGGACGATCTCGGCGCGATCATGACGGCCGAGCAGGGCAAGCCGCTGGCCGAGGCGAAGGGCGAGATCGCCTACGCCGCCGGCTTCATCGAGTGGTTCGCCGAGGAGGGCAAGCGGATCTACGGCGACACCATCCCGCAGAACGCCCCCGGCCGGCGGATCATCGTGCAGAAACAGCCGATCGGCGTCTTCGCGGCGGTCACCCCGTGGAACTTCCCCTCGGCGATGATCACCCGCAAGGCCGGTCCGGGCTGGGCGGCGGGCTGCACCGGGGTGATCCGCCCGGCGAGCCAGACCCCGTTCTCCGCCCTTGCCCTCGCCGTCCTTGCCGAGCGCGCCGGCATGCCGGCGGGCGTGTGCAACATCATCACCGGCCCCTCCGGCCCGATGGGTGCTGAACTCACCGCCAACCCGATCGTGCGGAAATTCTCCTTCACCGGCAGCACCGAGGTCGGCGCGAAGCTGCTCGCCCAGTGCGCGCCGACCATCAAGAAGACGTCGATGGAACTTGGCGGCAACGCCCCCTTCATCGTCTTCGACGACGCCGATCTCGATGCCGCGGTGAAGGGGGCGATCGATTCGAAATTCCGCAATGCCGGGCAGACCTGCGTCTGCGCCAACCGAATCCTCGTTCAGGACGGTGTGTTCGAGCTCTTTGCCGAAAAGCTGAAGGTCGCGGTCGAGGCGCTGAAGGTCGGCAACGGCATGGAGCCTGGCGTCACCCAGGGGCCGCTGATCAACCGCGAGGCGGTGGAGAAGGTGGAGGCGCATATCGCCGACGCGGTGGCCGGCGGTGCCCGAATCGTCACCGGCGGCACGCGCCACGAGCGGGGCGGCAATTTCTTCACGCCGACCGTCATCGCCGACGTGAAGCATGACGCGCTGATCTTCCGCGAGGAAACCTTCGGCCCGGTTGCCCCGCTGTTCCGCTTCAGCACCGAGGCGGAGGCGATCGCGATGGCGAATGATACTGAATTCGGCCTCGCCAGCTATTTCTATGCCCGTGACGTGGGGCGCATCTTCCGCGTTGCCGAGGCGCTGGAATACGGCATCGTCGGCATCAACGAGGGCCTGATCTCGACCGAAGTCGCCCCCTTCGGCGGCGTCAAATCCTCCGGCCTCGGCCGCGAGGGATCGAAATACGGGATCGAGGATTATCTCGAGATCAAGTATCTGGCGCTCGGCGGCCTGGGCGGCTAAACCGGCGCTGCCAGGATGGGTGGCCGAGTGGTTTAAGGCAGCGGTCTTGAAAACCGCCATACGTGAAAGCGTATCGTGGGTTCGAATCCCACCCCATCCGCCAGTTTCGCGTTTCACGCGATCTCAATCAGTCTCAACCACCTGAAATCTCTTCACTTTCCTCCGTGGTGATGTCCTAATCCGTCTCACGAGATACCCCTCAATCCCGGGGCGCCCTGGGGTCGGATGCGGGGTATGGGACAGGAGGCAGGGGTATGCTCACCGACATCGCCGTCCGCAAGGCGCAGGCCC
>NZ_AFPR01000067.1:0-7064 GCF_000219295.1 Acidiphilium sp. PM | reverse complement strand
ATGCGCGCGCTGGGAGACGCGCCGGTGCGCGACGCGCTCGCCGCCTCCGGCATCCGATGAGGATTCTCACCTGGCAATGGGGACGGCGCGGCGCCGGGCCGCGCTTCGCCGCCCTGCTCCATGCGGCACTCGGCCGCCTGCCGGCGACCGAATCGGTGCTGTCGCTCTCGGCCGAGGCGGAAATCCTCGGCGCGGCGGATGCGCCGGACTGCGCCTGGCGCTACCCGACCTATTCGAGCGCCGCCGGCGCGCTGGCGCGGCTACTCACCCTGCCCCTCGCCGGGCGCCGCGTTCGGGCGGAACTCGACCGTCTCGCACCGGATGTGGCGCTCTGCGCCATGCCCGCGGTGCTCGACCGGCTGATGGTCGCCAATCTGCGCGTGCCTTACGGGATCATCGTGCACGACGCGGTCTCGCACCCCGGCGAAAGCCTGAGCTTCCGGCTGGTGGATCAGGCGCGGCTGCTGCGCGGCGCGGCGCTGCTGGCCACGCTCAGCCAGGCGGTGACCGACGAGTTGCACAATGCCGGCGCGGTCCGCCCCGGCCAGCGGGTTCTCACCCTCACGCATCCGCCGATGCCGGTGGGCGACGGCGCGATGCCGGCCCCGCCCTTCGCCCATGGCGGCCGGCCGCGGCTGCTGATGTTCGGCCGGCTGCTGCCCTACAAGGGGCTCGACCTGCTGTGCCAGGCGATGGCGGATCTCGGCCCCGATCCCGGGTTCATTCTCAAGGTGGCGGGCGATGGCCCGGATTCCGCCGAACTCGGTCGCCTCGGCGCGATGCCGCATGTCGTGGTCGACCGGCGCTGGATTCCCGAGGCCGAACTGGCGCAACTGATCGGCGATTCGGATGCGCTGGTGCTGCCCTACCGGCAGGCGAGCCAGTCCGGCGTGGCGGCGGCGGCGCTCGCCCTGGGCCGCCAGGTGATCGCCACCGATGTCGGCGGCCTTGCCGAGCAACTGCGCGACGCGCCGCAGGCGATCCTCTGTCCGCCGGATGCCGGCGCGCTGGCCGATGCCCTTCGGCGCTGGCGCGACCGGCGCTTCACGCCGGGGCCGACGCCCGCCGCCGATCCGATGGCGGCATGGACGGCGATGGCGGCTCAGTTGCGCGCCGGGCTGGGCGCGATTTCGGGCGCGGCCTGAACCGGCTTCACCGACCAGACCAGCATTGCGGCGCCGGCCAGCATCACCGCCACCATCACGAACGGCGCGCCCGGAAACCGCCACGGCAGGACGCCGCTGAACGCCTCGAACACGGCAGCCCCGGTCAGCGGCGCGACGATTGCCGTCAGCCCCTCGATGGAGGAGAGCGCGCCGTTCATCCGCCCCTGCTGGTCCGCCGGTGCTGCGCGCGAGAGCATGCTGCGGATCGCCGGATTGGCGATCGAGCCCAGCGCCATCAGCCCCACCCCGGCGAACAGCCACGAAGCGGTCGGCGCAACGCCGAAGATCATGTAGGCGGCCGCGTTGCAGGCGAAGCCGACAAAGGCGGCGCCGCGTTCGCCAAGCAGTGTCACGGCCCGGCGGACCAGACCGAACTGCACGAGCGTCGACGCGATGCCGGTGCATGCGAAGAAGATGCCGTTCTCGCGCGGCCCCCAGCCGAAGCGCAACGAGGCATAGAGTACAAAAACCGCCTGGATCGCCCCGAGGCCGAACCATCGCACGCTCCACGCCGCGGCGAGGCGCCAGAGGCGCGGCACGGTGGTGAGCAGCCGCATGGCGCCGAGCGGTGTCGCTTCCCGCAGGCGAAACGGCCGCCGCCGCTCCGGCGGCAGCGATTCGGGCAGGACGAAAATACCGTAGACCACGTTCACCGCGACCAGCCCGGCCGAGACCAGAAAGGGCAACCGCAGATCGATCGCGCCGAGAAACCCGCCGATCACCGGCCCGGTGGTGAAGCCGAGCCCGAACGCGGCGCCGATCAGGCCGAAACGCTGGGCGCGCCGTTCCGGCGGGGTGATGTCGGCGATATACGCGCTGGCGGCCGAGACGTTGCCGGCCGTCGCACCGGCGATCAGCCGGCCGACGAACAGCCAGAGCAGGTTGGGCGCGAAGGCGAGGAGCAGATAGTTCGCCGCACTCCCGGCGAGGGAAACGAGAATGAGGCGGCGGCGGCCGAACCGGTCGCTCAGCTGGCCGAGCACCGGGGCGGCGAAGAACTGCGTCGCCGCGAAGGTCATGCTCAGCACGCCGACCCAGAGGGCCGCGTGCGAGGCGGGTGTTGCGGACAGCTTCTCGACGAGATCGGGCAGAATCGGCGCGATGAGGCCGAAACCGATCGAATCGATGACGAGAACCGCGAAAATGAACCCCATGGTGAGATCGATCCATCCCGTTCAGCAGAGGGCGGGTAGACTGATTCGAACCGGAAGGGGAAGTCTGGCTCCCGGAGTAGGACTCGAACCTACGACCGAGCGGTTAACAGCCGCTTGCTCTACCAGCTGAGCTATCCGGGAACCGTGAAGCGCCTCATAGCCAAGCCCGTGGAGAATGGCAACAGGGTCTGTTCATATCGGCCCTGCCCGATCGACGGGCCGGCCGCCGGCGAGAGGTGGCGATGAAGAAGAGACGGAGAAAAAAGGTGGTGGCCCTCCCCGGACTCGAACCGGGATGCCCGCAAGGGCGCGCGATTTTCGTACCACTTCGGCTTTCGCCGCCCCATGCGGGTTCGTGGTCTGGACTGTCCCTTCACCATACCCCGGCTTTCGCCGGAGGTTTAGGTGCCGCCCGTCCAGTCTCTACACCTTCCCGTTTCCGGGCTTGGCTCGGGATTAGCAGTGAAGCCTTCCCCGACTTTGAGCGGTTCTACGCCGGGCATTTCCACCCGGGCACCCAATTTACGATGAGTCGCGTTCGTCTACCATTCCGACAGAGGGCCAACGGACAAAGTGTATACTCAACAGCATGCGCTCTGCAAAGGGCCGGATGCCGGAGCGTCCGGTCATGCCGGCTGGCGCGCAGGTCCGGGCGGTATCGGGCCGCAGGTTTCGCGAGGACGTCACACAAGGCGGATGGACAAACCGGGGCGGACGGAGCTAGGCTCTGGGCCAACACTTGTATAGATATCTATTTATGAGAGATGCCTGATATGTCCCGCGCCGCATGGCTTGGCGTCCTCGCCCGGGCGACATGTGCTGAACTGGCGGCCTGCCTCGCCGCCGTGCCGCCTTTGGCCGGCTTCGTGAGGCTGCGCGGCCCGGAAATCGGCATGTCGATGGTGCGCGGGCGGATCGGCGGCGGCGGCCCCCCATTCAATCTCGGAGAGATGACGATCGCCCGTTGCAGCATTCGCGACGAGGCGGGCCGCATCGGCCACGGCTACGCGGCGGGGCGTGACCGCGATCTCGTCGAACTGATCGCCAGGCTGGACGCGGTATTGCAGGACGAGGCGCTTCATCCGCTCTACCATGAAGCGGTCGTCGTGCCGCTGGCGGCGGCGCAGACTGCGCGCCGGGCGGCGGCCGAGGCCCGCGCCGCGGCGACGGAAGTGCGCTTCTTCACCCTCTCGACGATGCGGGGCGATCTGCCATGACCCGCCTTGAGCCCGGATTCGCATCGCCTCTGGCGGCACAGGCCTGTTTTCGCGCCCTGCTCACCGCGTTTGGCGCCCCGGGCCGGATCGTTGCGCTGCCCCACGTGGTTGAACCGCCCGCCGGGCTTTCGCCGGCCGCCGCCGCCGTTCTTCTGACCCTCGCCGATCCCGCGACGGGCGTCGCCCTGCCGGCACAAGCCGCCGCGCGGGACTGGCTGGCGTTCCACACCGGCGCGCCGCTCGCCGCGCCGGCGGATGCCGCATTCTGCGTCGTCGCCGCGCGGCCGGCCCTCGCGTCTTTGCGACAAGGCAGCGAGGAGGTTCCGGAAGATGGCGCAACCCTGATCCTCGATGTTCCGGCCCTCGATGCCGGCCGCCGCTGCCGGCTGGCCGGGCCGGGCCTGGCGGCGCCGGTGACGGTGCCGCTGCCGGTGGATGGCGCCTTCGTGGCCGAATGGCGGGCGCAGATGCGCCGCGCGCCTTGCGGCATCGACGTCCTGCTCTGCGCCGGCCACCGCGTGATTGCCCTGCCGCGCAGCCTGTCCATCGAGGAGGCCTGACATGTATGTGGCGGTCAAGGGCGGCGAGGCGGCCATCGATGCGGCGCATCGCTGGACGGCCGATGAGCGCCGCGGCGATCCGTCGGTGCCGCCTCTGGCGCTCGACCAGATCGCCAACCAGCTCGGCCGCGCGGTCGACCGCGTGATGGCGGAGGGCGCCCTGTACGACCGCGAACTGGCCGCGCGGGCGATCCGCCAGGCGCAGGGCGACCTGATCGAGGCGGCGTTCCTGCTGCGCGCCTATCGCACGACGCTGCCGCGCCTGGTCGATTCGGAGCCGGTCGACACCGCGGCAATGCTGCTGAAGCGCCGGATCTCCGCCGTTTTCAAGGATCTGCCGGGCGGCCAGCGCCTGGGGCCGACGACGGACTACACCCATCGCCTGCTCGATCTGTCGCCGGATGCGCCTGACCCGCCGCCCGCGGAGCCGCGTGCGGAGCCTGTCCCGCCGCCCGCGCCGGTGCCGCGCGTGACCGATCTTCTGGGCGCGGAATCGCTGATCGAGCCGGATGGCTCCGGCGAACGGCCTGCCGGCGACCTGACCATGGAACCCGTCTCCTTCCCGGCCCCGCGCGGGGTGCGCCTTCAGGCCCTCGCCCGGGGCGACGAGGGCTTCCTGCTCGCGCTCGGCTATTCCACGCAGCGCGGCTACGGCAACAATCACCCCTTCGTCGGCGAACTCAGGGTCGGCGAGGTGCCGGTCAGCATCGTGCCGCCGGAACTCGGCTTCGCGATCGAGATCGGCGACATCACGCTCACCGAGTGCCAGATGGTGAACCAGTTCATCGGCAGCCGGGCGGCGCCGCCGCAATTCACGCGCGGCTACGGGCTCTGCTTCGGCCATGCCGACCGCAAGGCGATCGCGATGGCGCTGGTCGACCGGGCGATGCGCGCGGACGAACTGGGCGAGGATGCCGCATCGCCGGCGCAGGACGTCGAATTCGTCGTATCCCACTGCGACAACATCGAAGCGACCGGCTTCGTCGAACATCTCAAATTGCCGCATCACGTGGATTTCCAGAGCGAGCTGGAAACGATCCGCGCCATGCGGGCCGCAGCGGGGGCCGACGATGCAGGGCTATAATTTCGCCTATCTGGACGAGCACACGAAGCGCATGATCCGCCGCGCGATCCTCAAGGCCGTGGCGATACCGGGCCATCAGGTCCCCTTCGCGAGCCGCGAGATGCCGCTGCCCTATGGCTGGGGCACCGGCGGCATCCAGCTGACGGCGTCGCTCCTCGGCCCGGACGACGTTCTCAAGGTGATCGACCAGGGGGCGGACGACACGACGAACGCGGTGTCGATCCGGCGGTTCTTCGCCCGCACCGCCGGCATCCGCACCACGACCCGCACGGCCGAGGCGACGGTGATCCAGACAAGGCACCGGATTCCCGAGACGCCGCTGCGGGAAGGACAGATCATCGTCTACCAGGTGCCGATACCCGAGCCGCTCTACCGGCTCGAACCGAGCCGCGCCGCGGCCGCGCAGATGCACGCGCTGGCGGATTACGGGGCCATGCATGTCAGGCTCTACGAAGAGATCACGCGCCATGGCCGCGTCGCGCTGTCCTACGATTATCCGGTCATGGTGAACGAGCGCTATCTGATGTCGCCATCGCCGATTCCGGCCTTCGACAATCCGAAGCTGCATATGAACCCGGCCATGCAGCTCTTCGGCGCGGGGCGCGAGAAGCGCATCTACGCGGTGCCGCCGTTCACGGCCGTGCGCTCGCTGGATTTCGAGGATCATCCCTTCGACCCGCGCCGCGCGGATGCCGCCTGCGCGCTGTGCGGCGCGCGGGAGACCTATCTCGACGAGATCGTCTCGGACGATCGCGGCGGCAAGATGTTCGTCTGCTCGGATACCGATTGCTGCGAGTCGCGGCGGGAGATGACGCCATGACGCTGCTGCAGGCGCGGAACCTCCGCAAGCGGTTCGGCCCGGTCGCCGCGCTGGACGATGTTTCGCTGTCGCTGCGCCGGCGTGAGATCGTGGCGATCGTCGGCGAGAGCGGGTCCGGCAAGTCCACCCTCCTGAACGTCCTGAGCGGCCGCATCGCGCCCGATTCGGGAACCGTGCTGTATGACGAGGGCGAGGGCCTGTCGCCGATCGCCGGGCGCGGCGAGGCGCGGCTGCGGCACCTGCAGCGCACCCGCTGGGGCTTCGTCCAGCAGGACCCGCGGCAGGCGCTCCGGCTTTCGGTCACGGCGGGCGGCAATATCGGCGAGCGGCTGATGGTCTCCGGCGCCCGGCACTACGGCGATATCCGCGCCACCGCCGCGCGCTGGCTCGAAACCGTCGAGATCGATCCGGCGCGGCTCGACGATCTGCCCCGCACCTTCTCCGGCGGCATGCTCCAGCGCCTGCAGATCGCCGCGACCCTGGTGACCGAGCCGGAACTCGTCTTCATGGACGAGCCGACCGGCGGGCTCGACGTGTCCGTCCAGGCGCGGATTCTCGACCTGGTGCGCGGCCTCGTGCGCCGGCTCGGCCTCGCGGTTCTCCTCGTCACGCACGATATCGGCGTGGCGCGCCTGCTCGCCGACCGGCTCGTGGTGATGCGCCACGGCCGCATCGTCGAGACCGGATTGACCGATCAGGTGCTGGACGATCCGCACCATGAATACACCCAGCTCCTCGTCTCCTCGGTGCTGCCCGCATGATCGTGCTCGACGCCGCCGGGCTTGAGAAAACCTTCGTGCTGCACCTGCAGAACGGAACCCGGCTGCCGGTGCTGCGCGGCGCCGGGCTGACGCTGCGCGCCGGCCGGTGCGTCGCGCTGACCGGCCCTTCGGGTGCCGGAAAATCGACCCTGTTGCGCGCGCTCTACGGAAACTACCTGGTTAGTGCCGGATCGATCCGCGTCCGCCATCGCGGCGTCATGATCGACATGGCCGATGCGCCGCCGGAGCGGGTGATCGAGATCCGGCGCGAGACGCTGGGCTATGTCTCCCAGTTCCTGCGC
>NZ_AFPR01000068.1:0-8651 GCF_000219295.1 Acidiphilium sp. PM | reverse complement strand
CCTCGCCGTCTTCGCGCTCGCCGGCATTCTCCTCGGCGCCATCCGCCCGGCCGAGCTGCGCCTGCTCCTGCGCCGCCCCAAACCCGCCTGAACGGCGCTTGACCGGGCCGCCGAAGCGCGCTGATACAGCGGCCATGGCACGCATATTTTCGGGCATCCAGCCCACCGGAATCGCGCATCTCGGCAATTATCTCGGCGCGATCCAGAACTGGGTCGCGCTGCAGGAGGGCAACGAGGGCATCTACTGCCTGGTCGACCTGCACGCGCTCACCGTCTGGGTCGAGCCCGAGGCGCTGCGCCAGCAGACGCGGGTGAACGCCGCCCTGCTCGTCGCCTGCGGCATCGACCCCGCCCGCAGCATCCTGTTCCACCAGTCGGCGGTGCACGCCCATGCGCGCCTCGCCTGGATCTTCAACTGCGTCGCCCGCTTCGGCTGGCTCAACCGCATGACCCAGTTCAAGGACAAGGCCGGCAAGGACCGCGAGGCCGTCTCCACCGGCCTGTTCGTCTATCCCAACCTGATGGCCGCCGACATCCTCGCCTATCACGCGACCGAGGTGCCCGTCGGCGAGGACCAGAGCCAGCATCTCGAACTCGCCAACGACATCGCGCAGAAATTCAACCACGATTACGGGGTGGAATTCTTCCCCGCCATCACCCCGCGCATCATCGGCGGCAGCGCCCGCATCATGAGCCTGCGCGACGGCACCAGGAAAATGTCGAAATCCGACACCTCGGACCAGAGCCGCATCAACCTCACCGACGATGCCGACGCCATCGCCCAGAAGATCCGCCGCGCGAGGACCGACCCGGAACCGCTGCCCGAGCGCCCGGCGCAGCTCGACTCCCGCCCCGAGGCCCGCAACCTCGTCGGCATCTACGCCGCCCTCGCCGGCATCACCGCCGAGGAGGTGCTGCGCCAGCACGCCGGCAGCGGCTTCGGCCCGTTCAAGGAACGGCTGACCGAGCTCGCGGTGCAGAAACTCACCCCGATCGGCGCCGAGACCAGACGCCTCGCCGCCGATCCCGCCGAGATCGACCGCATGCTCCAGGCCGGCGCCGCCCGTGCGGCGGCCATCGCCGAGCCGATCGTCGCCGAAGCCGAGCGCCTCGTCGGCCTGCTGCCCGCGCGCTGAACCGAAAACGCCCCCGGTTCCGGCCGGGGGCGCATCGTCAATCTTTGAACTTCAGTGGCTTAATGCCCGGAATTCGCGCCGGAGAAATCCGGCGCGAGGCCCGAGGCCGCGAGCTGCGAGGCGAGGATCTGCTTCAGCCGCGCCAGCCCCTCGGCCGACCCCGCCTCCGCCCGCGCCACCAGCACGGCCTGGGTGTTCGAGGCCCGCAGCAGCCACCACCCGTCCTCGGTCGTCACCCGCACCCCGTCGGTCTCCGACACGGTGGCGCCATCCGCCCGCAGCCGCTCGGCCACCTCGGCCACCACCTCGAATTTCCGGTCCTCCGCGCAGTCGAAGCGCAGCTCCGGCGTGTTGATCACCTGCGGCAGGCTCTTGCGGAAGGCGGAAACGCTCTCGCCGCTCCGGTTCACCGCGTTCAGCACGCGGATCGCGGCATAGATCGCGTCGTCGAACCCGTACCACTTGTCGGCGAAGAAAATGTGGCCGGACATCTCGCCCGCCAGCGGCGCGCCGGTCTCCGCCATCTTCGACTTGATCAGCGAATGCCCGGTCTTCCACATCAGCGGCGTGCCGCCCGCGGCGGCGATCTGGTCGAACAGCACCTGGCTCGCCTTCACATCGGCGATGATCATCGCCCCCGGATGCGCCGCCAGCACGTCGCGCGCCAGCAGCACGAGGAACTGGTCGCCGAACAGGATCTCGCCGGTATCGTCGACGATGCCGATCCGGTCGGCGTCGCCGTCGAAGGCGATGCCGATATCCGCCCCCTGCTTCTTCACCGCGGCGACCAGCTGCTCGAGGTTCTTCGGCACCGTCGGGTCCGGATGATGCGCCGGGAACCGCCCGTCGATCTCGGCGTTCAGCACCATGTGCCGCCCCGGCAGCGCCTGCACCAGCCGCGCGACGATCTCGCCGGCGGCGCCATTGCCGGTATCCCACACCACGTTGAGCATCCGGTCGCCGCCTTCCCAGTCCTCCAGCAGCCGGGCCAGATACGCGTCGCTGACATCCTTTTCCTCGACCGAACCCTCGCCTTCCGGCTCCACATTCCCCGCCGCCGCCAGCCGCCCGAGCTCCTGGATCTGCGCGCCGAAGAACGGCTTGCGCCCGAGCATCATCTTGAAGCCGTTGTAGTTCGAGGGGTTGTGGCTGCCGGTCACCATCACCGCGCCATCGGCCTCGGCGACGGTCGCCGCGTAATACAGCATCGGCGTCGGCCCGCAGCCGATATCGGTCACCTGCATGCCGCTGGCGACCAGTCCCGCGATCACCGCCCGCGCCATCGCCGGCGAGGAGAGCCGCCCGTCGCGGCCCACGATCACCCGGCTGCCGCCCTTGCGCGCGACCATCGAGCCGAAGGTTCGCCCGATCGCGAAGGCGTCCGTCTCGTGCAGCGTTTCGCCGACGATGCCGCGAATATCGTATTCGCGCAGCGTGCTGGCGGGGAATTGATGCGAGAAACCGGTCTTGTCATGCATCGGAATAAGCCTTCAGGAAGTGACGGATCGACGGCCCCAGGTCCGGACGCACCAGACCGAAGGCAATCTGCGCTTCCAGATAGCCCGCCTTGTCGCCGCAGTCGAACCGCCGCCCCTCGAATTTCAGCCCGTGGAACGGCGCCGCCCCGATCATCTTCGCCATCGCGTCGGTCAGCTGCACCTCGTTGCCGGCGCCGCGCTCCATCCGCGCCAGATGGCCGATCACCTCCGGCAGCAGCACGTAGCGCCCGATGATCGAGAGATTCGACGGCGCCTCCTCGCGTTTCGGCTTCTCGACCAGCCCCTTCACCTCCACGAGATTCCGCTCCGTCGCCCCGGTCTTGAGCACGCCGTAGCGGTGCACCTGCTCCATCGGCACCTCCTCGACGGCGACGACATTGCCCCCGGTCGCCCGGTAGGCGTCGGCGAGCTGGCCGAGGCAGGGGGTCTGGCTCAGCACCAGGTCGTCCGGCAGCAGGATGGCGAACGGATCGTCGCCGATGAAGGCCCGCGCGCACCAGATCGCGTGGCCAAGCCCGAGCGGCACCTGCTGGCGCACCGTCACGATCGAGCCCGGCTCCATCACCTCCTCGTGCAGCATGTCGAGCGCGTCCTGCTTGCCGCGCTCGGCCAGCGTCGCCTCCAACTCGAAGGCGATGTCGAAATGGTCGATCAGCGCCGTCTTGCCGCGTCCGGTGACCATGCAGAACTGCTCGATCCCGGCCGCCCGCGCCTCGTCGATCGCGTACTGGATCAGCGGCTTGTCGACGACGGGCAACATCTCCTTGGGAATCGCCTTGGTGGCCGGGAGAAATCTCGTCCCCAGGCCGGCAACGGGAAGAACGGCTTTTTTCAATGGTTTGATCGGCAAAACAACCTCCCGGACTATCATAGGGCGCGGGATGCGCGGTATCGAATGGACGCCTTCCGGACCTTGTGGCAGGTGTGACGTCCAACTTCACTGCCACGGTGCGACGCGGCGGACAAGAACACGCGAGGAAGGCCAAAACATGGCGGAATTGGTGAAGCTCGGCCACAGTTTCGAGACCGATCACGTTTTTCATGAAAGTGCGTCCCGGGCTTTTGCCCTGCTGGTGGGCGACACCAACCCGATGCATCACGACGAGGCGAAGGCGAAAGCCTCGCGCTATGGTGGGCTGATCGTCAGCGGCACCGAGACCACGGCGCGGATGATGGGCCTCACCGCCGCGCATTTCGCCCGTCTCGGCCCGACCGTCGGCATGGAGTTCAGCTTCCGCTTCCGCCGCGCGGTGCCGATGGGCGCGCACGCCCGCATCCGCTGGGAGGTCACCGAGCTGGACTACAAGCCCGGCCTCGGCACCATCGCCATCTGCGCCGGCACCCTCACCCTGCTCGAATCGGGCGAGGTCGCGGTCGAGGGCACCAGCAAGGGCGTCCTGCTCGAACGCTGAGCCGCGCTCACCCCGCCGGATGCTCCGGCACCGGCGCGCCGGTGAGCCAGGCCCGGATCATCGCGTTCACCGATTCGGGCGCCTCCTGCTGCACCCAGTGCGACACGTCCGGCAGGTAACGCAGCGTCAGGTCGTCCACCAGCGCCCCGGTCCCCTCGGTCAGCTCCCGGCCGAGCGCGACATCCCGCTCGCCCCAGATCATCAGCGTCGGCACCGCGAGCCGCTTCGCCGGCGCGAGCCCGCGGAACGGGTTGCGGAAATTCGCCCGGTACCAGTTGATCATCGCGGTCAGCGCGCCGGGGATCAGCGCGTTCTGCCGGTAGACCTCCAGCACCTCGTCGGGAAACCGGCTCTTGTCGATCGCGGCGCCGCGAAACGCCCGCGCGATCCAGGCGGCCCGGTTCGCCGCCAGCACCCGCTCCGGCCAGCGGGGGATCTGGAAACCGAAGATGTACCAGGAGCGCCGCAGCTGCTTCCAGGTCCTGAGCCCGCGCGCGAACAGGTACGGATGCGGCATGTTCATCACGATGAACCGCTCGACCGGCCGCACCCCGTTCAGCACGAACAGCCAGCCCAGCGCCCCGCCCCAGTCATGCGCGAGCAGCACCACCCCCTCGTCGATCCCGCGCGCCTTCGCCGCGTCGATCAGCCCGGCGACGTCGCGCAGCAGATGCGAGATGCGATAATTCTCCACCCCCTCCGGCCGCGAGGAGTGCCCGTACCCGCGCAGATCCGGCGCCCAGGCGGTGTAGCCAAGGCTCGCCAGCAGCGGCAGCTGGAACCGCCAGGAGAAGCGCGATTCCGGGAACCCGTGCAGGCAAAGCGCGAGCTTCTTCCCCGAACCCACTGAATCCACGACAAATTCGAGCCCGTTCGCCGGAACCCTGATCGTCTCTGTCGCACCGTCCATGCCCGTCTCCCGGCTCCGTCCACCCGTTCAGCGATCGGCATCACCCGGCCGGGTGATGCCCCGTCACCGGCAGGACGGAGGAGAAAGGTTCAGAGTTTCTCGACCTGCCCGTATTCGAGTTCGACCGGCGTCGACCGCCCGAAGATCGAGACCGAGACCTTCACCCGGCCCTTGTCCTCGTCGATATCCTCGATCACGCCGTTGAAGCTGGTGAACGGCCCGTCGGCCACGCGCACCTGCTCGCCGATCTCGAAGACCACGGCGGGGCGGCGATGCTCGGTGCCTTCCTGCACCTGCTGCAGCATGCGCTGCGCCTCGGCCTCGGAAATCGGCGTCGGCTTGAGCTTGGTGCCGAGGAATCCGGTGACCTTCGGAATGTCGCGCACGAGGTGCCAGGCGTCGTCGGTCATTTCCATCTTCACCAGCACGTAGCCGGGGAAGAACTTGCGCTCGGCGTTGACCTTCTGGGCGCGGCGGATCTCCACGACCTCCTCGGCCGGGACCATCACCTGCTCGATCTGGTCCGCCAGCCCCTTCTGGGCCGCGGTTTCCATGATCTGGGTCGCGATCTTCTTCTCGAACCCGGAATACACATGCAGCACGTACCAGCGTTTTGCCATGACCCTACCTCAATTCCCGACGCCGAACAGCAGCCGCATGCCGAACCCGATCACCTGGTCCACCACCAGGAAGAAGACGATGGTCACCACGACCATCGCCAGCACCACACCGGTGGTCACCAGTGTCTCCTTGCGCGAAGGCCAGGTGGTCTTGGACGCTTCGCTGCGCACGTCGCGCAAGAACTTCGCCGGGTTGAACGCCAATGTCTGAGTGCTCCACGAAAAACAAGAATCGCTGCCGGCGCCGGCCCTCGGGTTCCGGCTGGCAGGGGTGGAGGGTCTCGAACCCCCAGCCTCCGGTTTTGGAGACCGGCGCTCTAGCCAATTGAGCTACACCCCTGCGGGCTCGGACTGCCCGCACACCGTGCGCGTCCATCCGCCTTCCACAACGACCCGGCCCCGCTGTCAAGAGCGCCAGCCCGACCGGATGCCGCGCGCGTGCCCCGCACGGCCATTTCGGCAGCATCCATGCCCGTCCCCCGCACGAGGCATGCCGCTTCGACAAGGAACCGGGGCCAGTGTCCCGCCCCTGAAATTCGCAGGTGAATTTCAGGGACGAGCAGGCCGCTAAATCATTGATTTTCTAGCATCCACCCGTGCCCGCCGCGTCGGATCGCGGCCATGGTTCCCGGCGCTCGACAGCTCCTCGCGAAGCCCCCACCGATAAACGAAGCCGTCGATGAACCGCTTGTCGTCAGCGGGACAATCCAGCGCCAGACCTTCCCCGGCAACCATCGCGGCGGCCACGTTCAGCCCGCGTTCGCGATGGTATCGGGCCACGTGATGGAGCGGCTCGGCCCGGTGCGGGCGCTGACCGCAAGCGGCCAACGCGCTCCGCAGGAACGCCCCGTCGTCCCCGCGCCGCCGGCAGCAGCGCGCCTCCCGGAGTCGCGCAGACTACGCCTCCTCGTCCATCCGCCCGGCATCCCGGCAGCTCTGCGCGAGGCAAAAGACACGCCGGCGGCCTTCCGGCGCGCGGGCGAGCGCCACGCTCATGACGGGCAGAGATTTCGTGTAGTCCGCATCGCCAGCTTCTGAAATCGCAGCGATCGCCATCAATCATGAATGACTCCGGAAATCCAGGATTTACTTGAGAAAATGCGCACGAACGCGCCGGTGACTGTGGCCCGCCCCGTCTGAAATTGTTCAGATCAAGAATAATTTGATACAATCCGAAATATTTTATCAAATTAAATTAAATAATTATTAATTCATTATGTTGATTTAATATAATTCGTCCAGAAAAATGAGAATAAGCATGATTAAGTATACGGTCCACGCTTCTGGTCCATTGCGAGATTCTGCTGCAACAATACCATTTGTCCAAATCGCCCTCCGCGCATTTTTTATAATATCCGTTTCACTTCTAACCCTTGCACCAGGATATGTTTGGGCAAACGGTGGAGATGGAGGGGGAGGAATCAATTCCGGCCTCGCAGCAACCCTCGGTCTCGCGCCCGCCGGCGCGGGTGGTACCGGCGGCGCGACAACTCCGACATCCGGTCAAGCCGCTGGAGTGCAAGGAAGTCAAAGCGCCGTCGGCGTGGTCACTAACGGTCTGGGCACGGGCGCCGGAGGCGGCGGGGGCGGCGGCGTCAATTTGTCCGATGGCATCGGCGGCGCCGGTGGAAATGGCGGAAACGGCAACCTTCTGCTGTCCATTCTCAGCACTTCTCCCGGCGGCACGGGCGGTAGCGGCGGTTCCGTTGGCAGCAATGCCACGCAGATCGACAACGCCGGCGCGGTTGCCGGCGGGGCGGGCAATGCCGGAACCGACGGAACCGGCACGCTCAATCTTCTCGAAGGCGGAGGTGGCGGCGGCGGCGGCGCGGGTGGGTCAGGCCTCGTTGTGACCGGAAGCGGAAGCTCCAGCAACTCGACGACCGGCACGATCACCGGAGGGGCCGGCGGTCATGGCGGCAGCGGCGATGCCAGCGGCAACTCGGGTGGTGGCGGCGGCGGTGGCGGGTCCGGTGGCGTGGGGCTGCTTCTCACGGGCGACGGCAGCTTCAACAATGCCGGGCAGCTTGCCGGCGGCACAGGCGGCTTCGGCGGCACCACCGATAATGGCGGCGGCGGCTCGGGGGGAGATGGCGGACTGGGAGCCGCCCTCACCAATGGGGGTAGTCTAATCAACTCCGGCAGTATTTCCGGTGGCAATGGCGGGATCGGCGGCGCCAGCACGGGCGGGAATGGTTCATTTGGCAATGGTGGCGCCGCAATCACCGGAACAAACCTCTCCATCATCAATAGCGGAACGATTTCAGGTGGTCTGTCCGGGAACGGCAGCACGCGCGCCGAAGCCATTCAGTTCACGGGCGGCACGAATTCTCTGGAGATCCGCACGGGTTCCAATATCATCGGCAATGTGAACGCCACAGCCGGAACCAACGCCCTTATCCTGGGCGGCACGGTGAACGACAGCTTCGATACGTCGACGATCGGATCTCAATATCTCGGCTTTTCCGCCTATCGGAAGACCGGCAACGGCACCTGGGCCCTGACGGGCTCCACCTCTGCGGTAACACCGTGGACAATCGATGCGGGCACGTTATCCATCTCGGCGGCAGGCAGCCTGGGCGCGGCGGGCAGCAGCCTCACCTTCAACGGCGGAACTCTTCAGTTTTCCAACACTTTCGATCTTGCGAGCGGAAACGCCATCGTGCTCGCGGCCGGCGGCGGGTCCATCGACACGAATACCTTCGACACGAGCATATCGCAGCCGGTCTCCGGAACCGGAAACCTCATGGTCTATGGCCTCGGCCAGCTGACTCTTGCTGGAGCCAACACATATTCGGGCACGACAACGATCGGCAACGCAACCACCCTGAGCCTTGGCCTTGGTGGCGCAATTGCCGATTCATCCGACGTCGTCGACAATGGCGCCTTCGATATTTCAGCCACCAGCCATGGTGCATCCGTTACCGGTCTCACCGGGACCGGCACCGTATATCTCGGCAACCAGACCCTGACCCTGACCAGTGCAAGCGGAATTTTCTCCGGGAACATCTCTGGAAGGGGAGGCCTTGTCCTGACAGGCGGCACCGAAACCCTCGCCGGAACCAGCACCTATG
>NZ_AFPR01000069.1:0-5586 GCF_000219295.1 Acidiphilium sp. PM | reverse complement strand
CCGCGCCGAGCGCGACGCCCCGCCGCGCGAGATCGGTCCGCACCCCGCCCCAGTCGCCGAACAGGTGCTTGCGCGTCCAGACCGACCCCTGCGCCGCCGCCGGGCGCGGCGCGAGACAGGTCAACACGGCAAGGCCCAGGGCGGCGGCGCGAACACGATTCGGCATGACGGTGAATTTCCGCCGTCCGGGCGGTCGCGCAACCCGTCCGCACGCGCTCGTCATCTGACGAAGCCGTGTGCCCGGCGTCACCGGACTGTCCCGAAACCTTCACCGTAGCGTCACCCACCCCGCGCCGCTTCTGCCCTAAGCAGGCGGCCAGCCACCCGCCCGCCGGGCGACTCCCGCCGCATCCCTGTGCAAAAAGGCCGAATCCATGCAGCGTTCCTCCCTCGCCATCCTCGACGACCAGTCCTTCGGCACCTTCCACTGGCGCGCCGTGTTCACCACCGGCATGGGCGTGCTCGCCGACGGCTACGACCTGTCCTCGATCGGCATCGTCCTGCCGACCGTGCTCGCCTCCTTCGGCCTGACGAAGATCGACAGCCTCGAATCCGGCCTGCTCGCCGGCTCCGCCCTGGTCGGCGCCGCCCTCGGCGCGCTGATCTTCGGCTTTCTCGGCCAGCGCGGCCGCAAGACCTTCTACGGGCTCGACGTCGCGCTGATGGCGATCGCGGCGGTCGCCCAGGCCTTCGCCCCCAACCTCGCCTGGCTGATCGCGATCCGCTTCATCCTCGGCATCGGCGTCGGCGCCGACTACGTGCTCTCCCCCACCATCATGGCCGAGCACGCCAACCGGCGCGACCGCGGCCGCGCCCTCGGCGTCGGCTTCTGCCTCACCTGGTGGCTCGGCGCGGCCCTCGCCGGCCTGCTCGCCCTCGTCCTGCACGCGCTCGGCGTGGCGCCGGACATGGTCTGGCGCATCGTCCTCTCCGCCGGCGCGCTGCCCGCGCTCTCGGTGCTCTGGCTGCGCCGCCGGATGCCGGAGACCGCGCGCTACCTCGCCCGCGTCGCCGGCGACCAGGATGCCGCCGAAACCGTCATCCGCGGCATCACCGGCACCGGCCACGCCGCCCCCGAGGCCGACCGCCGCGAGGTGATGGCGGTGCTCCGCCGCCATGCCGGGCAGATCTTCGCCGCCGCCCTGCTCTGGTTCATCTTCGACATCGTGATCTACTCGACCGTCCTGTTCGGCCCCTCGCTGATCGCCCACGGCCTCGGCCTGAGCCCGACGATGTTCTCCCTGCTGATGACCTTCGCCTTCATCATGCCGGCGGTGCTGATCGGCGCCTTCGCCCTGCTCGACCGCTTCGGCCGCAAGGCGGTGCAGATCGGCGGCTATGCCGGCGCCGCCCTTCTCCTCGTCATCTTCGCGCTGATCCACAAGGATATCGGCCAGAACCCGGTGCTCGGCCTCGTCGTCTACGGCCTGTTCAACGTGATGATCATGGGGCCCAGCATGGTCAGCGGCGCGGCGATGCTCGGCGTCGAGCTGAGCCCGACCCGCATCCGCACCATGGCGCAGAGCTTCACCGTGGTCGGCGGCCGCCTCGGCGCCTCGCTCAGCGCCTTCGTCTTCCCGCTGGTCTTCGCCAAGCTCGGCGAGGTGGCGGCGATCGGCGTGCTCGCCGGCCTCTCGGTCCTCGGCGCCATCCTCACCTACGCGCTGATCCCCGAGACCGCCGGCCGCTCGCTCGAAGACCTGAACGACGAGGCCGAGGCCCTCGCCCCCGCGGCCGCACAATGAGCGGCGGCCCCGGCGCGCCGCCGCTGCTGGTCGCCCAGTTCTCCGACCTGCACCTGCGCGCGCCGGGGCTGACCGCCAACCGCATCGTCGAGACCAACATGCTGGCGGCGCGCGCCTTCGCCGCCTTCGCCGCCCTCGCCCCGGCGCCGGACGCGCTGGTGATCACCGGCGACCTCGCCGACCGCGGCGAGGCCGAGGCCTACCGCCTCCTCGCCGGGCTGATCGAGCGTCATGTCCGGGTGCCCGTCATCCTCATCCCCGGCAATCACGACGACCGCGCGGCGATGCGCGCCACCCTCGGCGACCGCCTCGCCGCCGATGACGAGGCCGGCGTCAACCGCCCGGCGGAGCACCTGCCGGTCCGCCTCCTGCCGCTCGACAGCACGATCGGCGGCGAGAGCCACGGCCGGCTCGGCGACGGCCAGCTCCGCTTCCTGCGCGACCGGCTCGCCGCCGATCCCCGCCCCGCCGCCATCCTGCTGCACCACCCGCCCATCGCCACCGGCATCGCCCACATGGACGCGATCGGCCTCGAGAACGCCGCCGCCCTCGAAGCCGCGATCGCCCCGCACGCCGCCCGCGTCGCCGGGCTCTGGTGCGGCCATGTCCACCGCATGATCCACGGCCGCCTCGCCGGCGCGCCGGTGGTCATCGCCCCCTCGGTCGCCCACCAGGTGCGGTTCGACCTGACGCCGGACGGCCCCTCCGCCCTCGTCCTCGAACCGCCCGCCTTCGTGATGCACCGCTGGGACGGCGCGTCCTTCACCTCGCAGATGGTCTTCGTCGATTCCTATCCGGGCCCGTTCCCGTTCCTCTCCTGAGCGCCGCTGCGGCGACAGGCCTTACGAGTGCCCCGCCTCCCGCACCGTCATGCTCTCCGAGACGGCGACGCCGGTGATCATCCCCACCACGTCGTTCATCGTCACCGCCGCCCGCTCGACGAACCCGGCCCGCCGCCCGTGCCGCAGCACGAAGATCCGGTCGGACACCTCGAAGATATGCGGCATCGAATGGCTGACCATCACCACGCCGAAGCCCCGCGCCCGCAGTTCCAGCACGAGGTCGAGCACCCCGCGCGACTCCCGCACCCCGAGGGCCGCGGTCGGCTCGTCGAGGATGACGACCTTCCGCCCCCACAGGATCGCGCGCGCCACCGCCACACTCTGCCGCTGCCCGCCCGAGAGCAGACCGACCGGCTGGCGCGTCGATTTCAGGTTCACCTTCAGCGAGGCGATATGCTCCTCCGCCGCCCGCCGCATCCGCCGCTTGTCGAGGAAGAAGCGCGAGATCGGCCCGCTGCCGGTCCATTCCCGGCCGAGGAACAGGTTCGCCTCGGCGTCGAGTTCCGGCACCACGGCGAGATCCTGATACACGGTCTCGATCCCCGCCTCCCGCGCGTCGTGCGGCGAGGCGAAGCTCACCGCCCGCCCGGCGAAGCGGATCTCCCCGGCACTCGGCCGCACCGCGCCCGACATGATCTTGACCATGGTCGACTTGCCGGCCCCGTTGTCGCCGACCAGCGAGACGATCTCGCCGGCCGCGACCTCGAAATCCACCGCGTCGAGCGCCCGCACCGGGCCGTAATGCTTGGCGATGCCGTGCAGGCTCAGGATCGGCTCGGCCATCGCCTCAGCCCATGCAGCCGATCGGCGCCTCCCGGAACGCCTTCGCCGCCCCGGCCGGCGTCTTCGCCTCGTCCCACAGCTTCACCCAGTGCGCCGCGTTCGCCTTCGTCACCACCGGCATCGCCTGCGGCACCAGCGTCGGATAATGGCACTTCTTGTTGGTCAGCATGTTGTGGATGATGGTGACGGTCTGATACCCCCAGCCCCAGTAATCCTGGCCGACCAGCGCCTGCACATAGCCCTTCTCGACCAGCGGAATCTCCGGCGCCAGCACGTCCGAGCCGATGATCTTCACCTTGCCGCGGTTGGCGATCAGCTTGGGCATCGCCGAGAGCTTGCCGAAGAACGCCACCGCCGCGACATCGACGATCGCGCCCGCGTCGGGATGCGCGGTCAGCACGTTGTCGATCAGCTCCTGCGCCTTGGTCAGGTCGTCATTGTCGAAATACGGGCCGAGGAACTCGATCCCCTTGTGCTTGCCCATCACCTGCTTCACGCCGGCCAGCCGCGCGTTCAGGTTGGTCGCCCCCGGCCCGCCGGAAATCAGGATCACCTTGCCCTTGGTGCCCATGAATTTCAGCGCCTGCTCGCCCATCGAGACGCCCATCTTGGTATTGTCCACCCCGTAATAGACCTGCCGCTTGCTGCCCGGCACGTCCGAATCCCAGGTGATGGTGACGATGCCCTTCTCCACCGCCTCGTTGACCGGGGCGATCAGCGGCTGCGGCGCGTTGGCGTCGATCGCCATGCCATCGACATGCCGCGTGATCAGGTTCTGCACGATCTCCGCTTCCTGGCTCGCATCCGACGAGGCCGAGGCGGTCCAGATCAGGTCGACATCGCCAAGCTCCTTCGCCCGCTGCATCGCCCCGTAATGCGCCGTGTAGAACACCGGATTGTCGAGCGATTTCGGCACCACCGCGATCGTGTAGCGCTTGTTCGCGCGGGCGATCGCGGGCATCGCGAGCCCCGCCGCCGCCCCCGCGCCGGCGAGTTTGAGAATGTCGCGCCGCCCGGCGCGGATGAGCGTGTTTCTGGTCATGGCGTTATCCTCCTGTCTTTGTTCGGTTTCAGGCGATGCGCACGCGTTCGAGCCTCCTGCGCAGGATGTCGATCGCCGCGGCGGCGACGATCACGAGCCCGGTGATCAGCTGCTGCCAGTAGCCGGCCAGCCCGAGCAGGACGATGCCGTCATTGATCACGCCGAGCAGCGCCGCACCGATCAGCACGCCCGGAATCGTGCCCCGCCCGCCGGCGAGGCTGGTGCCGCCGATGATCACCGCGGCGATCACCTTGAGTTCGTAGCCGGTGGCGGCATCCGGCAGCGCCGTGCCCGATTTCGCGGTCAGCAGCATCCCGCCGATCGCGGCGAGCACGCCGGAAATCACGTAGAGCCGGATCTTCAGCCGGTCGACGTTAAGCCCCAGCAGGCGCGAGGCCTGCTCGTTGCCGCCAAGCCCGTAGACATGCCGGCCGAACGGCGTGCCGGTCAGCACGACATGGACGATCACGCCGAAGCCGAGCATCACCAGCACCGGCACCGGAATGCCGAGCGCCGTGCCGGTGCCGAGCGCCGAGAAGGCGTTGCCCGCCGCATCGCTCGGCGCCGTCACCGCCATCCCCTGGCCGATCCCGAAGGCCAGCCCCCGCACCACGCTGAGCGAGCCGAGCGTGGTGATGAACGGGTTGAGCCCGATGCGGGTGATCACCAGCCCGTTGGCCAGCCCCACCGCCGCCCCGGTCGCGAGCCCCGCCAGCAGCGCCAGCGCAAGGTTGCCGCCCGCCGCCAGCACCATGGCCGAGATCATGCCGGCCAGCCCCATGGTCGAGCCCACCGAAAGGTCGAGCCCGCCGCCGATCATCACCAGCGCCTCGCCGAACCCGGCGATGCAGATCCACGAGAAATAGACCGCGACGGTGCCGATGATGTTGTCTTCGGTGAAGAAATACGGGGTCGCCAAACTCAGCAGCGCCGAAATCGCGACCAGCGCGATCAGCACGCTCACCCAGGGCAGGAGCAGGATGTCGATCCCCCGCCGCGCCAGGCTCGGAGCTGGCGATGCCGGACCGATGCCGGACGTGTCTGGCGCCGGTTCCCGGCCCCGCAGTCGCTCCCCCATGAGCAGATTCCCGTTTCGGGTGTTCGTTAACTTATAAAAATGAGCCTATCGGCGCGGCTTTCCGTCTGTCAAGTCAAACAATCGAGCGCCGCACTG
>NZ_AFPR01000070.1:0-8078 GCF_000219295.1 Acidiphilium sp. PM | reverse complement strand
GAGCGGTCATCGCGTCACGCGCCGTCCCGCGCTTCGATGATCACATGCGCGTAGGCGTAGGGATATTCATCGGTCAACGAGAGATGGACAAAGGCACTGCGCCCGGGGGGCGTGAGCGCGGCGAGACGCTCGGCAGCGCCGCCGGTGAGGGCGAGCGTCGGCTGGCCGCTCGGGAGATTCACCACGCCGAGGTCCGACATGAATACGCCGCGGCGAAAGCCGGTGCCGAGCGCCTTGGCGCAGGCTTCCTTGGCGGCGAAGCGCTTGGCGAGGGTCGCGGCGAACTGCGCCGGGCGCCGGGCGGCGCGACGGCGCTCGGTTTCGGTGAAGACACGCTGGATGAACCGCTCGCCGAAGCGTTCGAGCGTGCGCTCGACGCGGCGGATGTCACACAGGTCGGAGCCGATGCCGATGATCATGCGAGCGTCATAGCCATAGAGGGCGGCAGCGCCAACCCGGCGGGGTCAGGTGCGGGCGCGATCGACCTGGGCAACGCCGCCGGCGGCGCGCAGCCCGGCGATGACCTGGGAGAGATGCCGCAGGTCGCGCACCTCGACATCCATCAGGCATTCGAAGAAATCCTGCTGGCGGTGGATGATCTTGAGATTGGCGATCGCGCCGTCCTGCTTGGCGACCGCGTTGGCGATGTTGGCGAGGGTCGCCGGCGCGTTGGAGGCGATCACGCTGATTCGCCCGGTGAACGGCCGTTCGCGGCCGTTGCCATCGCGCGTGCCTTCCTTGCCTGGGCCGATCTGGGCGTAATCCCAGTCAACATCGATGAACCGCTCCGGCGTGTTGGCGAAGGTCTCGAGGGTGAGGCAGTCGCGCGTGTGGATGGTCACGCCCTTTCCGGTGGCGATGATGCCGACGATCTTGTCGCCCGGCAGCGGGTGGCAGCAGCCGGCGTAATGCACCTCCATGCCGGAAATCAGCCCGGTGATGGGCAGGCCGGTTCCGCGCGCGGGCGGCCGCGGCGCTCGGGCGAGCATGCCGGGCACCATGCGCGGCGCACGGCTTTCGCGCAGATCCGGATAAGCCGCCTGCACCACATCCCGGGCTGCGAGATTGCCGGTGCCGACCGCAACATAGAGGTCGTCGAGGCTGGCCTGCTTGAGCGCCTTCAGCGCAACTTCCAGAACTTTTTCGGAACCGTCCACGCCGTCCTGGCGGAATGCCTTGGCGAGGGCGGCCTTGCCCTGGTCGCGATTCTGCTCGCGCAACTGGCCGGCGATGAAGCGGCGCACCCGCGACCGCGCCTTGCCGGTGACGACGAAACGCTCCCACGACGGCGAGGGCGTTCCGCCACGGGCGGTCAGGATCTCGACCTGGTCGCCGTTCTGCAGTTCGTAGCGCAACGGCATCAGCCGGCCGTTGATACGGGCGCCAACACAGGTATCGCCAATCTGCGAATGCACCGCATAGGCGAAATCCACTGCCGTCGCGCCGCGGGGCAGCTGAATCAGCTGCCCCTTCGGAGTGAAGCAGAAAACCTGATCCTGATAGAGCTCAAGCTTGGTATTCTCGAGGAATTCGTCAGGCGCAGAAGAGTTCTCGAGAATTTCGAGCAGGTCCTGCACCCAGCGGAACTGCTTGACGTCGGCGGCAGAGGCCTCGCCCTGCTTGTAGAGCCAATGGGCGGCGACGCCGTTTTCCGCGATCGCATGCATCTCCGGTGTGCGGATCTGCAATTCGATCTTCTGGTTGCGCGGATGGCGCAACGTCACCCCGGTATGGAGCGACTGATACATGTTCGCCTTCGGGGTCGAGATGTAGTCCTTAAATCGGCCGGCAATGACCGGAAAGGCCGCGTGGATCGCGCCGAGGGCGACGTAGCACTGCTCGCGTGTCGGCACGATAATGCGGAATGCCATGATGTCCGACAACTGTTCGAAGGCAACGTTGCGCCGCTGCATCTTCTCCCAGATGGAGTAGATCGACTTCTCCCGACCGGAAATATCAATGACCTCGACCCCAGCCTCCTTGAGGATCCGACCGAGTTCGGCGCGCACCTCGTCGATGACATCGGCACCCTGGCCGCGCAGGAAGTTCAGCCGGGCCTGGATCGAGTCGTAGGCTTCGGGGTCGAGCACCGCGAAGGCGCGGTTCTGCAGTTCGACCTTCACCCGGTCCATGCCGATGCGCTCGGCAAGCGGCGCGTAGATCTCCATCGTCTCGCGCGCGATGCGCGCGCGGCGCTCCGGTGAGCGGACGAAATGGATCGTGCGCATATTGTGCAGGCGGTCCGCGAGCTTGACGAGCAGAACACGGATATCTTTGCTCATCGCCAGCACGAGCTTGCGGAAATTCTCCGCCTGCTTGGTCCGGTCCGACTGAAGTTCGAGGCGGGTCAGCTTGGTGACGCCGTCGACCAGCCCGGCGACCTCAGCGCCGAAACGGCCTTGCAGCGCCGGGAGGGTAACCTTGGTATCCTCGATGACGTCGTGCAGCAGGGCGGTGACGATACTGCGGGCATCGAGCCGGTAATCGGCCAGGATGTCCGCCACCGCGAGCGGATGGGTGATGTAGGGATCGCCGTTTTCGCGGGTCTGCCCCGCATGGGCCTCGGATGCGACGCCATAGGCGTCGTCGATCAGGGCGATATCGACTTTCGTGTCATAGCCGTTGATCCGGCTGATCAACGGCTTGAGCGCCTCGTGGGTGACGGCGGTGCCCGCGAGACCTTCGGGCGCGAGGAGGGGGTGGTTCACGCCCATCCCGTCAAGCGGCGCGCCCACCGGAAAAAGACCGGTCTCAGCGGCGCGGTCGTCCGCCGCCGAGTTCGGCCTCGATCGCCGCGGCGATGTCCTCGGAGGTCATCTCCTCGGATTCGGCGGCCATCGCTGCGGCTTCCTCCTCGGCGGAGACGTCCTGCAGGCCGAAGATGTTCTGATCGGTCGGGATGAGGTCCTGAACCTCTTCGTCCGCCGGTTCCGGGTCCGGCACGCGAGACAGCGACTTGACAAGATCCTGCTCGAGACCGCCGAAATCGACCGTGGAATCAGCGATCTCGCGCAGTGCGACCACCGGGTTCTTGTCGTTGTCGCGATCGATCGTGATCGAGGCGCCCCTGGAGAGGTTCCGCGCGCGCTGGGCGGCGAGGAGCACCAGTTCGAACCGGTTGGGGATCTGTTCGATGCAGTCTTCGACGGTAACGCGTGCCATGTGGTCACTCCAGCAGGGCGCCCGCAGGCACCCGGAAAACAGAAACGGCTTTGAAAATAGCAGAGCGCCGCCCGGCATGCAACCAAACCGGGACGTCCCTTTTTACCAGAGGCGTATTTCGCCTTCCGCACGTTCCGGCAGCGCGGAGAACAATTCCCTTGCCGGACCTAGCAGTAGAGGATGCACCCAATCAGGCGCGACATCAAGCAGCGGCCGGAGCACGAATGTCCGCAGATGAGCGCGCGGATGCGGCAGGATCGGCGACCCGGTCTCCCGCACCATCCCGTTCACGTCGATCAGGTCGAGATCCAGCGTGCGTGCCGCATTCGGAACCGACCGGACGCGGCCAAACCGAGCCTCGATCTCGTGCAGTGCCTCGAGCAGCGCAACGGGATCAGGCGCTCCCGAAAACCGGACGACACCATTGCAGAAATCCGGTTGCGTCGGATCAGGCGGAACCGGGCGCGTGCGATACCAGGATGAGACAGCCTCAAGGTGAATTGTCTCAATTTTCTGCATCTCTTCCACCGCATGAAAACATGTGTCATACGGTGAGCCGTCATCTGTAAGGGGCAGGTTGGCACCGAGTGCGATCAGGATCATGAACACATAACTATACTAATGTGAAACTTTCGCGTAAACGTTATGTGGCGACCTGCTTTTAACAGATTGATTTATTCCGAAAAATTTTACGTCGAAAGGTTACGGCCATGCGCCTGCTTCCACAAGAAAAAACTGCATTATTCATCGATGGCGCAAATCTCTACGCCGCGTCGCGGGCGCTTGGCTTTGATGTCGATTACCGGAGGCTTCTCGATTTTTTTGACCGGGTCAATCTCGTGCGCGCTTATTATTACTCGGCGTTACTCGATACCGAAGAATATTCGCCGCTCAAGCCCCTCACCGACTGGCTGGCCTATAATGGATATACGCTAGTGACCAAGCCGGCGAAGGAATTCACTGATGGCGCCGGTCGCCGCCGGGTCAAGGGGAATATGGATATCGAGCTCGCAATCGACATGCTGGAAATGGCCCCGCATATCGACCATGCGATCCTGTTCTCGGGCGATTCCGATTTCCGCCGCCTCGTCGAGGCGGTGCAACGGCGCGGCGTGCGCGTATCGGTCATCTCGACGATCAAGACCAGCCCGCCGATGATCGCCGACGAATTGCGCCGCCAGTCTGATCAGTTCGTCGACCTGGCTGACATAGCCAACGAGTTCACTCGGCGGCAGACCGAACCGCGGCCCCGGATGCAGCGCGCCGAAGCGACGCAAGACTGATCCGGCGTGTCGGCGCAACCGGCGCGCGACTGCGCGCTCTGCCCTCGCCTGTCCGGGTTTCGCGCAGCGAACCATGCGAAATTCCCGGGCTGGTTCAACGCTCCCGTGCCGTGTTTCGGGCCGGAGAACGCCAGGTTGCTGGTGGTCGGGCTCGCGCCGGGGCTGCGTGGCGCCAACCGGACCGGCCGGCCCTTCACCGGCGATTTCGCCGGCCACCTGCTGTATGCCACGCTGATCAAGTATGGCCTTGCCATCGGCGTCTATGCCGAGCGGCCGGATGATGGGCTGGAATTGCGGGATTGCCGCATCATCAACGCAGTTCGTTGCGTGCCGCCGGAGAATCGTCCCCTGCCCGCCGAAATCGCTGCCTGCAACGGCTTCCTCGCCCGCGACATCGCAGCGATGACGCAGTTGCGCGGCATTCTCGCTCTCGGCGGAATCGCCCACCAGGCAACGCTGCGGGCCTTCGGCCTGAAGCAGAGCCATGCGAAATTCAGCCACGGCGCGATGACGGAACTGCCGGGCGGTATCGTGCTCGCGGACAGCTTCCACGTCTCCCGGCTGAATACCAATACCGGGCGGCTGACCGCGGCGATGTTCGAGGCTGTCGTCGGCGCGCTGCTCGCGCGGATCGCTGCCTGAGTGTCCGGCGCTTTGGCGAAACCGCCACTGCGGGATAGACAAACCGCATGGACACCCCGTCGCGCCTGATTCTTCCCGCCGCACCGTCGCTGGTGACGGCGCATGGCCGGGCGGCTCTCCTCGATCCCGACGGCGAACTGCGACATCTGACCGTGGCCGAGGCACGCGCCGCGCTGCGCGATCTGCCGCCGCCCCTGGTCGTGCATGAGGCGGCGACATTGCAGCGGCTCGACCTGTCGATCCCCGTCCTCGACCTGCTCGACCTCTTCGCTTTCGTCATGCCGGCGGTGACGGCGGCACCAACACCCTCCGGCCTCGCCCGCGCGCTCGATTTCGACCCGCCGGCAACGATCGAGGCCGCCGCCGCCCTGCTGCCGGACATCGCCATCGCCCTGCTCGGCCGGCTCGACCAGAGCGCCTCGCTGCCGATGAATCGCCGGGCCGCCGGGCTCGCCGCACTGATGGGCGAGGCCGGCTGGCCCTGGGCGAAGCCTGTGGCAGCAGCGCTCGGACAGCCGGCAGCAAGGCCGGATCGCGCGGCGTTGCGTCTTGGCATGATCCTGCCCGAATGGCAGGAGGAGGCGCCCCGGCCGCCGCCCTCTTCCTATCCGGTGCCGCAGGATGCGGCCCGGGGGCGGCTGGCCGACCTGCTCGGCGGCGGCGCAGAACAACGGCCGGCCCAATCCGATTATGCCTCGGCGGCCACCGCCGCCTTTGCGCCGCCCGCCGCCGAGGGCGTGCCGCATTGCGTGCTTGCCGAGGCGGGCACCGGCACGGGCAAGACGCTCGGCTATCTCGCCCCGGCCTCGCTCTGGGCGGAGCGCAACCAGGGAAGCGTGTGGATCTCCACCTATACCCGCCACCTTCAGCGGCAGATCGAGCAGGAGTCGGCGCGGCTGGAACCCGATCCGGCGCGGCGACGGCGGCGGGTCGTGCTTCGCAAGGGGCGGGAGAATTATCTCTGCTTGCTGAATTTCGAGGACGCCGCCGCCGGAGCGCGCGGTTACAATCTGGTTGCCCTCGGGCTGATCGCACGCTGGGCGCTCGCCTCGAGCGATCACGACATCGCTGGAGGTGACCTGCCCGGCTGGTTCGCCGAACTGTTCGGCTCGGGGCTGCTGCCGCAGATTGCCGACCGGCGCGGCGAGTGCATCCATTCAGCCTGCCCGCACTGGAAGCGTTGCACGATCGAACACGTGATCCGCCGCGCCCGCGGTGCCGATCTGGTGATCGCGAACCATGCGCTGGTCATGGCGCAGGCGGTCTGGGGCGGGCTGGACGATTCCAGCGTGCCAACGCGGTATGTGTTCGACGAGGGGCACCACCTGTTCGATGCCGCCGATTCCGCCTTCGCGGCGGAACTCTCCGGCGCGAGCATGGCCGAGTTGCGCCGCTGGCTGCTCGGCGCCGAAGGCGGCCGGTCGCGCGCGCGCGGCCTTGCCCGGCGGCTCGAAGATCTGGTCGCCGCCGATGAACGGCTTGCGGCACCGCTCGACGCGCTGCGCGCGGCGGCACGGGTGCTGCCGGGAGCGACCATGCTGGCACGACTGGGCGAGCCGACCGCAGCGCTCGACCAGATTGGCCCCGGCGCCGCCGAAGCGTTTCTCACCGCCCTCGCCGCTCAGGCCCGCGCCCGTGCGACCGCAGCCGAGCGCGAGTCGAATCTTGATATCGAGGCGGATCTCTATCCGGCCGAGCCGGAACTGGCCGCCGCCGCATCCGATCTCGCGCGGGATCTCGCCAGACTGGAAGCGCCGCTGACCTCGCTGCGCGAGCGGCTCGCGGCGCGACTCGACGAAGAGGCCGGCACCATCGACAGTAATGAACGGCAGCGCATCGAGGCGGCGATTCGCAGCCTGAAGCGCCGCGCCCTCGATCCGGTGGCGAGCTGGCGGCGCATGCTCGCCGCCGTCAACGAAGCGCCACCCGAGCCTGGCGAGCGGCCGTTCCACGTGCTGTTCATCCGCCAGGGGCGCGACATTGCCCTGCTTTCGCATCTGCTCGACCCGACCGAAGCCTTCGCCGACGCGGTGGCGAGTCGGGCGCACGGGCTGTTGATCACTTCCGCGACCCTGCGCGACCGCACCACAGCGATGGATGACGTGGAGCAGGATGCCGAATGGCAACGCGCCGAGTCGCGCACCGGCGCGACCCATCTCGCAGCGCCGGCGATCCGCGCCGCCTTCGCCTCGCCCTTCGACTATCCCGCGCAGACCCGCATCTTCATCGTCCGCGACAATCTGCGCGAGACGCCGGAGGCGCTGGCCTCCGCCTTCCGCGCCCTTTTCCTTGCCTCTGGCGGCGGCGCGCTCGGCCTGTTCACCGCAATCGCGCGGCTGCGCGCCGTGCATGCGCGCATCGCGCCGGCGCTCGATGCCGCAAACATTCCGCTCTTTGCACAGCATGTGGACGCGATGAACAACGCCACGCTGGTTGACAGCTTTCGCGCCGAACAAAATGCCTGTCTTTTAGGCACGGATGCGATGCGGGACGGCGTGGATATTCCGGGCAATGCGCTGCGCCTCGTGGTGTTCGAGCGCACGCCCTGGCCACGGCCCGACATTCTACACCGCGTCCGCCGGACCCACCTCTCGCATGGCGATCCGAAGACCTATGATGACGCCATCGTGCGGCTCCGCCTCAGGCAGGGCTTTGGGCGGCTCATCCGTCGCGCCGGCGACAGAGGCGTATTCGTCCTGCTCGACCGCGCCTTTCCCTCGAGGCTCGAAAGCGCGTTTCCAACCGGCGTCACGGTCAGTCGGCAGGGCCTCGCCGAGACGGTCGCCGCGGTGCGCGAATTTTTTGCCGCAGATCGGGCTTCCGCCTGACTGTAACCTATCTGCCACATTACCATCGAAACTGATTCCACTCCTGGAATGTGAGCGGTTGCGCAATCTTCTGGCATGCGGTTTGCGGCATAATCACGTTGTGCGACGCGAGAGCGGAATCTTCCGTCGTTGAACGATGAAAACTTGTGCAGCAGACACGAAA
>NZ_AFPR01000071.1:0-38729 GCF_000219295.1 Acidiphilium sp. PM | reverse complement strand
CCGGGACGACCGGGCCGAGCCGCGCCCGGCGCGCGCCAGGCTGAACCTTCAGGGCAACGAGCAACCCCGCCTCGCTCTCCAGCCAGAACGGCACGGATGCGGCTGCCCTCATCGCCGGCGCCGTCTTTCCGCGGCATCATGTGAAAACGGCTCCCGCGATGGCGGCCTGCGGCCGGGCGGATTGTCGGCTGTCTCGATCATGGCTGAGCCCGTACGTGCGCTTCCTTTTGCGGCGCCGCAAGAGCTGCGCCGAATCGGAACATCGCGGCGCGTGCGGAAACACTTTGAAATTTCCGCATCTTTCCGAAAGACGATGATATTTCCTTGGTCATTTCAAACCGTTACCTGAATTGCCGAAGCGGGGCATCCGGATACCACCAATTCATCAAACATCCATCGTACCTGAAGCAGTCGTCGGACGAGATAGCGGCTGATCCGCAGGAAAAATGAACGGCGACACAGCGGCCTGAGGATTCTTGTGGGAGGAACCATGGTCACCATCGTCACCAAAGCCCAGGGCCCGCGCCCTGAAGACGTCCGGATGCGGGAGATTCTCCGGCGCAACCAGGGGACGATCACGCGCATCGCCGACCACATCACCGCCGGCGGCTACTCGGCGCGCAAGGCGCCGAAGCCGGCCCCCGAGGCCAGCGGCCTGATCATCAGCACGGGCGCTGCCTCGCGCCCCGACACCACGGCGGCCGCCCCATCCGTGCGGATCAGCGTGAATGGGCGTGTCTGCCTCGTCGACGGGAACACCGGCTACCAGCTGCATCACCTGGGAACCCTGCAGCGGCGTGGCGGCGAGGAGATTTTCGTGCTGGCCACCGATGCCAATGGATTCATCGCGCCCGTGGCGCCCGAGATCGCGGCGCCGCTCGGCACGCTGGACGGCACGCGGCTTTCCCCGTCCTATGGCGAGGACGAACTGGCCGCCGAAATCGGCGTTCGGCTGGGCATTGGCTGACGCGATCTCCGCGCCGCGCCGCGCGACCCGCCCGCCGGACGACCTGAAAGGCGGCGATGCGGCGGCACGCGGGCCGCGCACGGAGGAGTTCAGCACCCCCTACGACGAGCACACCACGATGAAGGCGTGGGAGTGCCTGCTCTCCGGCGAGGACGGGGACGGGCAGCGCCGCTTTCCGGTGCGGCCGCTGATCGGCGATTCATGGTCGCGTTGCGCCTCCTGCGGCATCGATGCGCGGCAGCGGGAAGCTCCCCTGAACCACGGCATCGATGCGCTGATCGAACAGAACCGGGACCTCCTCGCGGCGGCTCGGCGCAGCTTCGGCACGATCGGCCGGCTGCTCGACGGCACCGGCGCGATGCTCGTCCTCGCCGACCGCAACGGCGTGCTGATCGATGCGATCGGCGACCGGCGGACGCTGCATGACGGCATGGACATCAACCTCTCGATCGGCGGCAAATGGACCGAGGATGTCGTCGGCACCAACGGAATCGGAACGGCGCTGTGGGCGGGCGCGCCGGTCTTCGTGCATGCGGCCGAACATTTCTGCGCCGGCATCAAGAGCTGGACCTGCGCCGGCGCGCCGATCCGCGAACCGTTCGACAACAGCATCATCGGCGTCGTCGACCTGTCCGGCCATCCGGACATCTTCCGGCCGCACAATATCGGCCTCGTCGCCGCGGCGGCGCAGGAAATCGAGAAGGCGCTCGCCGAGCAGCGCAACGAGGAGCGCGCGCGGCTGCTGGAGGCATTCATCTCATCCGCGCCCGAATATCGGCGCAGCGACGGATTGCTGATCGTCGATCATCGGGGGCGGCCGATCTATTGCCACAACGTCGCCGAAAGCACGCTGCGCGCGTTCCGCGCCAACCCGCCGACACCGGCGGCGGAGCGGCGCCTGGTGCGCTTCCTTGAAAGCGGCAACGGCGCCGAACTGGACAATGACGCGATGCTCGCGCTGCAGAACTGCCATTTCAGCCCGCTGCAGGCGGATAATGGCATGCGCGGCGCGGCGCTGGTGTTTCCGACGCGCGAGGCCCGGCCATCCCCCGCGGCGCGGCGCGTCGATGCGGATGCCAGCGACAGCCAGGCCAACTGCATCATCGGCGAAAGCCCGGCGCTGCGGCGTGCGATCGAGATCGCCAGCCGGGTGGCGGCGACGGCGGACGTCACCTCAGTGCTGATCGAGGGGGAAACCGGCGTCGGCAAGGAACTCTTCGCCCGGCTGATCCACGGCGGCACCCGCCATCGCTCTGACAGCCCGTTCGTGACACTGAACTGCGGCGCGATCACACGCGAGCTGTTCGGCAGCGAACTCTTCGGCCATGTGCCAGGCGCCTTTACCGGCGCGAGCCGGGACGGCAAGCCGGGCGTGTTCGAACTCGCGAATGGCGGCGCGCTCTGCCTCGACGAGATCGGCGAAATGCCACCCGAGATCCAGCCCTTCCTGCTCAGGGTGCTGGAGGAACGGGTTGTCCGGCGCCTCGGCGACAGCCGGGCCAGGCCGGTGGATGTGCGACTGATCGCCTCGACGAACCGCGACCTGCGACAGGAGGTCGAACAGGGACGCTTCCGGCGCGACCTGTTCTACCGGATCAGCGCGGTGACCATTCACGTCCCGCCGCTGCGCGAGCGCGGCGATGATGTGCTGCTGCTGATCGAGCATTTCAATTCCCGGTTCGCAGCACGCCTCGGCACAGCCCCGCTGACGTTCGCCGCGGAGGCGCTCGATATCCTGCGCGCCTATCGCTGGCCGGGCAATGTGCGCGAATTGCGCAATCTCGTTGAAAAACTCCACATCCTCTGGCGCGGCACGCGCGTGGGCCCGGAGGACCTGCCGGCGGAATTCCACGCCCGGCCGGAGGAGGCCGCCCTTTTGCCCGCAACAGCGCCGCGGCCGCACAGCATCGAGGAAGCCGAGTGCCAGGCGATCCGCGACGTGCTGCTCGCGGAAAAGGGAAACCTGAGCCGCGCCGCGCAGAAGCTCGGAATCTCGCGGCCGACGCTCTACCGGAAGCTCGACCAGTTCGGAATCAGGCGCGGCTTCGTCTGAACGCCAAGGGCGGCCGGAATCCAGCCGCCCTTGACGCCGGAGATCATGCGCGGCCGAGACGCTCGGCGCCGCCGCCGCGGGCGGGAGACGCGGTCGGGTCTTCCTCGTCTTCACCCAGATCGCCCACCAGCGTTTCCGTGGTCAGGATCAGCTTGGCGACCGAGGCGGCGTTGCGCAGCGCCGTGCAGGTGACGCGGACGGGATCGATGATGCCGGCATCGTACATGTTCTGGAACGTGCCGATGGCGGCATTGTAGCCGAAACCGCCATTCACCGCCGAGACCTGGGCGACCACGTGGTCGGGGTCGCCGCCGGCATTGGTCACGATGCGCCAGAGCGGGCGGGTGAGGATGGAGCGGACGAGCTTCACCCCTTCCGCGACATCGCCGCCGACGCCGGCCAGAACCTCGTCGAGCACCGGGCCGATCTGCGCCAGCGCGGTGCCGCCGCCGGCAACCACCCCCTCCTCGCTCGCGGCGCGCACGGCGGCGAGCGAATCCTCGATCAGCTGGATGGTGCGCTTCTGCTCGACCGGCGTCGCTCCGCCGGCATAAAGTATGGCGGTACCGCCGGAAAGCTTCGCGAGGCGCTCGCGCAGCTTGTCCTGCTCGATATTGGGCGGGGCGATATCGTGCATCCGCTGCACCTGCGCCCGGCGCGCGGCGATCGCCGCCGGATCGCCGGCGCCGCCGATGATCGCGGTGTGCGTCGCACTGGTGCGCACCCGCTCGGCGGCGCCGAGATCGGCCGCGGTGACGTCCTCGACCCGGCCGCCAAGATCGCGGGCGATGACGCGGCCGCCGGTGATGATGGCGATATCCTCCATCATCGCCTTGCGCCAGTTGCCGTATTCGGGCGGATGCACGACGAGGTAGCGGCCCGGCCCGTCGCGCCCGAGCAGGCTGACGACGACCTCCGGCGCCACCTCCTCGGCGATCACGAGAAGCGGGCGGTGGGCGTCGGCGGCGAGCGCGCGCGCCGCATCGAGCGCATGGGGATCGCGGATCTTGAGATCCGTCATCAGGATCAGCGGCCGTTCGAGCACGGCTTCCATCTTCTCCTGATCGGTCACCATGTGATGCGAGATATAGCCGCGATCGAAGGACATGCCTTCGACGACCTCGAGCGTCGTTGCGGTGGTCACGCTGAAGTCGGTAGTGATCACGCCCTCGGCGCCGACGCGCGCGAAGGCCTCGGCGACCAGCGCGCCGAGATGCGGCTCGGTTGCGGCGATGTTGGCCACCGCGGCGAGCATGCCGTTGCCGGAAGCCGGCCGGGCCGCTTCCTTGAGGGACGATGCCACGCGCTCGACCGCGAGATCAATCCCGCGGATGAGATCGACCGCGCGGGCGCCGCGCTCGCTGGCCTCGACGCCGGCCTGGACGAGCGCGTTGGCGAGCACGATCGCGGTGGTGGTGCCGTCGCCCGCGAGTTCGTTGGTCTGCATCGAGACCTCGCGGACGACCTGCGCGCCCATGTTCTCGAACCGGTTCGGCAGCTCGATCTCCACCGCGATGCTGACGCCATCGCGCGTGACCATCGGCGTGCCGATCGGCCGGTCGATCATCGCGTTCATGCCTTTAGGCCCGAGCGTGGGCTCGACGGCCGCCGCGAGCCGGCCCACACCGCGGGCCAGCGCACGCCGGGCTTCGGAATTATGCAGAAGCAGCTTAGCCATTTTGTCTCCCTTCGGCCGATGGCCGGCGTGCTGCGTGGACCGGCCTATTCGGCGGCGACCGCGAGCGGCGAGGCCGCAAGCGCCGCCTTCTTCGCCGCGATGTCGATGCCGTAGAGCTTCGCGGCGTTGAGGCCGAGGATCTTTTCCTTGATCGCCGGGGTGAGGTCGATGCCGCGCTCCTGCTTCACATCTTCAGGCAGCTCGAAGTTCCAGAATTTCTCGACCAGCCAGCGCGGCGTCCAGATCGCGTAGTCGGAGCCGAACAGGATGCGGTCCTCGCCGAGCCAGAACAGCAGCTCGCCCATGATTTCGGCGAAGTAGCGCGGCCGGGAATGGATGAAGGGCAGGACGACCGCGAGGCCGCCATAGACATTGGCCTCCTGCACCGCGATCCAGCAGAAGTCGTCGATGCGCGGCTGGCCGCAATGCTCGACCACCCAGTTGAGATTGGGGAAGTCGGTCGCCGCATAATCGACGTCGTGAACGTCGAAAGCGTCCTTGCTCAGCGGGATGATGGTCGGGCCCTTGTGGACGTGCATGTTCCTGATGCCGAGCTTCTCGCAAAGCTCGAAGCATTTGTATGCCTCGGGATCGTTCAGACGCCAGCCGCGGGAGGCTCCGTTCCATTCGGCGGTGTAGAGTTTCACGCCCTGGATATTGTATGTTTCTTTCATGTAATGGATGTATTCGAGCGCCTTCTCGCCGTCCCGCGGGTCGAACGCGCCATTGACGATGAAGCGCTCGGGGTAGCGGGCGGCGACGCCCGCATTGCGTTCGATCGTGTTGAAACCTGTCTTGTAGAAATCCTTGAGGTAGGTCGACTGCACGATCGCGACATCGTCGGGGCCGTCGATGAAGAGGTCGCGATAGAGATCATCGGCGCTGTATTTCTCGAACTTCTCCTTCGGCCACAATTTGTCGGCGGGGCTGAGCGCGTTGTGATAGGCGAAGAAGCATTCGATGAACTGCTTGCCGTGAATGTTGCTCTGGTTCGCCGGGCTGCCGTCCCAGAAATGGGTGTGGCCGTCGACGATGAAGATTTCCTTACCCTCAGGCGTTACGAACATGGTTTCCTCCACGTGTTGATTGCTTGCTGGGCGGCGCGCCACGCGCTTGCCGCGCGGGCGCGCCGGAGTGCCGCGGTTCAGATATATTCGAAGACGTCGTCCATGTTGCCGAACAGGATCACGGTGTTGTCATCGACGCGGACCATGCGACCGTAATGGGTCGAGGTGTTCACCTCGAAGATTTCCGCCGTCATCTCGCGGCCGAGATAATCGCCGATCTCGTCCATCTTGAAGATCAGCTTGCCGTGACCGTCGATACGGATCAGCGCCGGCTGGTAGGTGACGGTGACGCCGGGCTTGTCGCTCATGAATTCGGCGATGGCGCGGGCCTCGACCGAATCGTTCATGGTGACACCGCACTGATCCGAGATCGTCTGCTCGAAGGTGATGTCCTTCATCTGCTTGAAGATGGTCGAATGGGTCGCGTCGCGTGCTGCTGTTGACATGATGTTATCTCCTGTGCGGGGCGTCAGGCGAGGCCGAGTTCGCCGAGGATCTTGCCGATGCGCTCCTGCGACTGCGCCCTGACATCCTGGAACGAGACGGGTTTGGAATGGGGCATCGACCAGATCGGTTGCAGGCCGAGGGCCGCCTTGTCGGCGAGGGCGCGGTGTTTTTCGAGCCAGCCATGGAGAATCGCCCGGTTCTCGCCGCCATGTGTCTCGTCGTTGGCGAGGAGGTAGATGAGGTCGATCGTGTTCGCGAGGTTGCGTTCGTAATCGGCCTCGGCGGCGGAGATCACCGGCGGGGTGACGAAATCGTTGTTGGCGGCGGCGACCTGCATCAGGAAGCCGGAGCGGAACAGCTCGCCCACCAGCGGCTCGAAGACGATGTTGATCGCGAAATACTGTTCGAGATAGTCGCTCGACCCCATGATCGTCTCGACCGCCTCGCGCGTGCCCTGCCAGATCGGGTCTTCGAGCCAGGCGACCTTGCCGAGCTCGTCGTTCCAGCCGGGAATGTCCATGCCGATTTCGGCGAGGTAGAGCGTGATGTCCTGCGCGAGGCGCATCTTGTAGGACGAGTTGGTCAGCGTCGCGTTGTTGATCATCTGCGTGTAGCCATAGCGCTGCGCCTGCATCAGCGAGGTGCCGAGCCCGAATTCGGCATGTTTCCAGGCGCCGAGATGCGTTTGCAGGATGCGCTGCCAGGCCTTGTCGAAATTCGCCGGCGCGCCGGCGCGGCGGGCATTGGCGATCACGCTCTGCACCATGGTCTCGATGCGGGACTGGCGCTGGTAATGCGTGCGCTCCCATTCCTGGTCCGGCGCGCGGAAGGCATGCCAGTTGCTGCTTTTCAGCGCCGTGGCGTCCTTCACATAAGCACCCTTGCCGTTCGCGAAGGAGATGATCCAGTTCTGGATCAGGTAGCGCTCGGGATCGGGCTGGACATCGACCGTGACGTCTTCGTAATGGGTGGCGCGCTTGCCGCGCGGCTCGAAGTAGCGGTAGCGGCGGCTGTCGGAATCCGCGAAGATCGCCGCTCCCGCGGCACCCGATCCGACTGAACTCGACAAGGCTGGCATTGTTTCTCTCCCTGGGTTTCGGTTGGCCCGTGCGGCGCGCGATCAGTGACCGGCGGGTACGGGAACGCTCGAGGATGTGGTGAACCTGTCAAAGAAGACGCGCTCGTTTTCGAAGCCGTTCATGAACAGCACCGGCTGCAGCGCATCGATCATGGGGGGTGGTCCGCAGGCATAGACGTCGCCCTCGCCGTCGATGCCGAGCGCCTTCAGCCTGGCGTCGACACATTCATGCACGAAGCCGCGTTCACCCTCCCAGCCGGCATCGCCGCTCGCGTGCGAGAGAACGGGGATGAATTCCAGCTCCGGGTGGCGGTCCGCAAGCTGCGCGATGCGGTCCAGATGGAACAGATCCTCCCGCGTGCGCGCGCCGTAGAAGAAGTAGACCGGCCGGCTTTCGCCGCTGGCGAAATGGTCGTTCAGGATCGACCAGATCGGCGACATGCCGGAGCCGGCGCCGACCAGGATCAGCGGTCCGGTTCGTCCTTCCCGTCGGAAGCAGGTGCCGTAGGGCCCGGTGAGGGAGACATCGGCGCCGATCCTGATTCCGCCGCTGTCGAGTTCTCCGGAGAATTTTCCTTCGGGATATTTCTTGATGATGAAGGAGAGGCTTTTGGCTTGGTCCGGCGTATTTGCCATGGAAAACGAGCGCGTAATCGTCTCCCCTTTTTCCGTGGTGACGGTGATGTCGACATATTGTCCGGCCCAGAACTTGATCGGGGAGTCGAGGTCGATCGTGATTCCGCGAATGTCGTGCGTCAGCCGCGAAATTTCGCTGATCCGGCCGCTGAAGGTCCGCACCGCGATCGACCGCGACAGAACCTCCTCGTCATAGTTGAGAAGCTCGACCTCCATGTCGGAATAGGCGATCGCGCGGCAGAGCAGGATATGGCCGCTCTCCCGCTCCGTGTCGTTGAGCGCGAAGGTCGAGTACCTGAGCATGTCGACCTCGCCATCCGTCAGGATGCACTTGCAGGCCGAACACTGGCCCTCCTTGCAGCCATGCGGCAGGGCGATGCCCTGGCGGAACGCGGCGTTGAGCACCGTCTCGCCATCCTCGACCTCGAACTCGACCCCGACCGGTTCGAGCCTGACCGTATGCGTACCACCCATCTGGCCGATCTCCCGAAAGTCCATCACGCTCCGGCTGGGTTGCCGGAGATGTCGCGTTGAGAATGAAGCGGGAGCCGGGGCGAACGGCTCCCGCGAAGTGCGCCGGATCAGTTGAACGGCGTGATCGTGAAGCCCGCGCGATATTCGGCGATATGCTTCGCGCGATCCTCCGGGCTCATCTCCCGCAGCAAGGTGAGCGGCGAGAGCAGGGTGTGGCCGCGCACGTCGTCGAGCGTCCACAGTTCGCTGTCCTCGAAGCGCAGATGCGGCTGGGGCACCAGGGTCTTGCCGTCGGAGCGGACGAAGTTGAGATCCTTGATCGCGTCCGCGAGATCCCAGCCGTGATAGACCGTCTCCCACTCGCGCTTGCCGCTGAAGCGGCCCATCGCGGGGGTCGGGCGGCCCTGATATTCGTCGGCGAAGGCCTCGACGGCGGTCCAGCGATCGAGTTCGTGGGCGAAGGTGTGCAGCTTGCCGTCGATTTCGTCGACCACCATGTCCTCGCGGATCAGGCAGGGGACGAGGCAGCTCCAGCAGCGATGCGGATAGACGTAGCCGACATCCTGGTTGAAGGTGATGACCGTCTCGCCGCGATGGCTGAGCTTGTCGTACCACTTCCAGAAATCGCCGAACTTCGCGTACCACCCGGGGTATTTGTGTTCGAACCACTCGAAGTCCGCCTCGCGCTGGGCCTCGATGCGCCAGAAGTTCACCGGCCAGCCGACGGCGAAGAACTGGGCGACGTGGTGGACATAGAGCTTCTCGGTCAGCCGCTTCCACGCGGCCTGGACGTCGTCGTGATGCACCTTGATGCCGTATTTCTCGAGCGGCAGCATGTAGGTGCGGTAGTAATCCTCGAAGATCCAGCGGTGCCACATCTCCGCATAGGATTCCTTCGACTTGTCGCGATTGGTGGTGCCGTATTCGATGAAGGTGCCGATCGCGGCATCGACGATCGCGTGGTTCTGCCAGAAGGCGTAGCGCAGGTCGCGTTCGAGCAGGAGATGGTTGTCCGGCTCCTTGAGGGCGGCCATCAGCATCGAGTGGCCGTTGCCGATATGCCGGCTCTCGTCGGACTGCACCGAGAGGAAGACGGTCGGCAGCGCGTAGTCGCCGTTGCGGGCGGCCTCGGAGGGCATGGCGACGAACAGCGTGTTGGTGAACGCGGTTTCAGCGACGACGGTGAGATACATGCAGGCGGCGGTCATCGTGTCGCCGGTGATGAACCCCTCGCCGAACTGGCGGCCGATCGTGGTCGCGTAGCATTTGCCGAAGGCTTCCTCGGTGATATCGAAGCCCGCCGGGTCGATGTAGTTCTCCATGTACCATTTCTTGAGGTTCATCTGGATGGTCGAGTGGCGGAACTCGTCGACCATCTGCATGGTGAACCCGGTGCGCAGATCCTCGCCCGGCGCGAGGCGCGCGACCATCGCCATCGAGCGCGCCGCCGAGATTTCCGGGAAGGGGATGATCGCCAGGAACAGCTTCATCCATTCGACCCAGCGCGGCTCGACATTGCGGAACATGTCGCCGCGCAGCGCCGCATCGAGCGCGCCGTAGACGCGGTTGTCCTTCTCTTCCTGCATCGGGAAGTAGGAGCGCAGCACCTGCTTCATCGGATCGCGCGGTGCCTTGGTGATCTTGTAGTCCGTCGGGAAGGTCATCGCTTCCTGGACATAGGTCGGGTTCCACCCGAGGTCGGAAATCTTCCTGGTCGCCTCGCCGACGGATATGCCGCGCTGCGAGGTAATCTTGTTGAGCGTCAAGGACGTCATGTCTTCAAACCTCCACCTTGTTTGCGCCCGGGTCCCCTGACCCCGGCGGAAAGCGGCCACACACGCCGCCGTTCGAGTTGTCGACGGGATCGAGCCCGCCCAGTGGATCACGGCAAAGGTCTGCGAACGATCCGGTCTGGCAACGACGAAAGCGCGTCGGCCGCCAGCCATGTTTCCTCCGTTCCTTCGTTCTTGTGGCACCGCGCCTGGCGCGATGGGTTTCTTCTGCCCGATGTTCTGCAAGTCGTGTGCCAAGTGGGGCGGGCCGCGCAAAGCCGGCGCCAGGGCCGTTTAGGACACAGGGCGGCACTGCGCCGGACACATGGGCTGTAAAGAAATCTTACACCTGTAAATGACAGCTGTAATACTGTTGTCATTCCGAACATCTTCGTCTTTTTCTATGAGTTATCAAATTGACTTTGCCGCGGACCGGAAGCTAAGTCTTGGCCCCAGAAGATCGGCGCGGCTCTGCCGGCCGATCGGGCCGAGGAGACGAAGGTGTCCGAAAAGAAGCGGCGAACCCGAAATCCGGCTGCATCCACGTGGAACGAGGACGACGCGGTCGATCAGCTCATGCGGCTGATGTCGCGCGATCTGGTGTTCACCATGACATTTCTCGGCGAGAGCCAGCATAGGATGCAGCGGCATTTCGAGACATTCATCACCGATGCCCTCGCCGCGGCCGGAGTGACTCAGGAGACGCACCCGATGATCCGGCTGTTCATCGAGCGGCATGCCGCCCTGCTGCGGGAATTCGTGTTTGCCGGCGTGGCACTTTCACGGCAGTTCGGGATCGGCGAGATCGAGCGGCTGATCGGCGATGCGTCGTCGCTGCTGCGGATCGATATCTGGGACCAGCTCAGGAGCCATATCGAGATGGCGGAAACCCGGTTCCGCGCCCAGCTTCCCGACCTGCCGCGGCAGCTCGCCGATTTCGAGGCGCCCGCGCCGCCGGAGGCCAGGCCATGAGCGGCGCGATGGCCGAACGGCGGCGGCTGTTGGGCCGCCGCCTCGAACTCGTCGGCGTGATGTGCGGGCTGAATGCCGAGGCATTGCGCGTGTTGCAGAACCTTGCCGCCATCGAGATCGACATCCAGCGGCTGGAGGCCGAGGACGATGGCGATGCGCCGCCGGCGCCGGAGCAGTTGCGCGCCGCCACCGATGAAGCCGCCGCGCTGCGCGATGCGCAGGCCGCGTGCGAGATGCGGATCGAGACGGTGGAGGCGGAGATGTCCGAGATCGACCGGTTGCTGGCGGCGATGACGGACGACTGAACGGAGGAAAGGTGCGATGAACCAGGCTGGCCCGCGAACGCTCACCCTTTTCGATCTGCTCGGACGCGTCTGGCACTGCGGCGCGCCGGCCGGCGCGCTGTGCTTCGGCGGCGATGGCACGGCCGTCGCCTTTGCCTGCGCCGACGGCACGGTGGCGGTGGCGGCGATCGAGGATCCCGAACCGCCGGAGACGCGGATCCGGATCAGCGGCGATGTCGGGCAGGCGACGATCCGCCCGCGCGCGCGACCACCCGCACCGCTTGCCATCTCGCCTTCCCTGCATGACGGCGCGCCGCCGATCGCGGCCGGCGATGGCGGCGGCTTTCTGGCCGGCACGCGGGACGGCGAGATCGTCGTGCTGGGGCCAGACGGCGCGGTGCGCGGCACGCGGGCGCGGATCGACGGCCCGGTGATCGCGCTTGATCATGCGGCTGCGGTGACGATCACCGCGGTCGCGGGCAGCGACGCCGTGCAGCTGTGCCAGGGCGTGGGTGCGCTATCCGACGAGCTGGCCGACGATGGCGAAGGCGAGATCGTCGGCATCCGCCTCTCGCCCTCCGGACGGCATCTCGCCATTGCGCGGAGCGAGAGCCTGAGCATCGTGGCGATCGACGGCAGCGGCCGGGCGCCGATGGTGTTTGGCCTGCTGTCGCGCCCGCTGTCGCTCGCCTGGCGGGAGGACGAGGCCTGGCTCGCCTGCACGCTGGCCGAGGGAGGGTTCCTGATGATCGATTGCGAGGGCGGACGCAGCGGCACCGTCACCGGGTTTCCGATGGCGACGCGCGATGCCGCCTGGAGCGGGCCGGCCGCGGCGTTCGTGGCATCCGGGGCGTTTCGCGTCGCCGCCTGGTCGATGGCGACGCCGCCGCTCGATGGCGACATGACCGGCGCGCTGGTCAGCGGCCGGGCGGGGCTGGTGGCGGTGGAGAGCGTTGCGGCCCATCCGGCGCGGCCGCTCGTCGCGGCGGGTTACGCCAACGGCCAGATCCTGCTCGTCCAGATCGGCGGGCGGGACGAACTGCTCGTGCGCCCCGGCGGCAGCGCGGTGACGGCACTCGGCTGGTCGGCTGACGGGCACCACCTCGCCGCCATCGGGGCGGACGGGATGGTGAGCATCACGGCGTTTCCGGACCGGATGTTCAAATGACCACAGGCGGAGAAAGGGAGACGGACATGCAGGTGCAGATGACCGACGAGGAACGGAGCAAGGACGAGTTCTTCCAGCGCGTTGCCCAGCTTTCGGAAGAGATGGTGGCGCGGCACGGGCGGGAATTCACGATGGGCACGCTTGTGCTCGCCGCGCGCTGGATCGCGGAGAACCGGATCGGCAGCGAGACGGCGCCGTCCTGACGGCGTTTCAGGGGCTCCGCCGGCGATAGAGAATGCACGCGGCGCGCAGCAGCGAGGCGAGATTGTCGATATCGCCGAACCAGTCCTCCGCCTCATCGTGGAGCAGGGCGATCAGGCGCGGGACGGAGACGCCTTCCGCCGTGGCGATCTCGCCCAGCGCGTCCCAGAAGACGCGTTCGAGCCGCACGCTGGTCGACCGGCCGGAGAGCCGGACCGAGCGGCTGGTCTGGGCGAAATCCGCAGGGTCGCGGCCTTGCAGAAGATTGCACATCGTTCCTCCCTGCCGCCGCCTTGGTGGCGCCGGCTTCGGGTTCATGACCCGGTTCAGGCACAACCCGTGCAAACGCGGTGCCAGCGCGGCAAGGACAACCGGAACCGAAGGATTTCGTGCCGGACCGGTGATCGGCGCCTGGCGCTCGCTGCTCAGAAACGGAACGATCGTGCGCGGGTTCTGTTCTGCTTCAGGTCAAAGCCGGGCCGCCGCGGAAGCCGCGGGATGGACGGGTTGGGCTGCGGGCGGGACGCCCGTATAACCCGCATCGGAGAAAAGGAGAGACGACGCATGGCCAAAGCGATCCACAGCATGATCCGCGTGCTCGACGAGGCGCGCTCGATCGCGTTCTACGCGCAGGCTTTCGGCCTGGAGATCGCAGATCGGCTCGATTTCGACACGTTCACGCTGGTCTACATGAGCAATGCGGAAAATGATTTTGAACTCGAACTGACGATCAACAAGGGCCGCACCGAACCCTATGCGCTCGGCGATGGCTATGGCCATATCGCCTTCTGCGTCGACGATCTCGACGCCGAGCACGCGCGGTTCGACGCGGCGGGCTGGGCGCCGCGCAAGATCGTCGAGTTCAGGCGCGATGGCACCCTGCTCGCGCGGTTCTTTTTCGTTGCCGATCCGGATGGATACCAGATCGAGGTGCTGCAACGCCACGGCCGCTATCGCTGAGCGGCCGGGGACGGCTCAGCGGAAGGCGCAGCCCGGCTTCATGCCAAGCCGCCGCAGCAGCATGGCGGCGGGGCAGAAGCCGGTGATACCGGCCTGGAACAGGTTGAGCCCCACCAGCGCGGTGAGGACGTAGAACCACGGGCTCACCAGCCAGCCCAGCGCGAGACTGAGCAGCACCATGAAACCCGCGAAGCTGAGAACGGTCTTGTCCACATTCATGACAGCATGTCCCTTGCCCTGGAGCACTTTCCGATCCTGCTGGATCGGATGTCGTGCTCCATCATATTGATAACCTGAGCATCCTTATCCGATCAGATGACGCCATCTGATCGGATGATGCTCTGAACATCACGCCGCCGCCGCGAGGTGGCGGCGCGCGAAATCGACGATCGCCTGAGCGCTCATGGCCCCGGCGCTCTGGCCGATGACCCGACCGCCCCTGAGCAGGAACAGCGCCGGGATGCCGCGCACGCCGAGGCGGGCGGAGATCTCCGGCGCCTCGTCGGCATTGAGCTTGAGCAGCCGGACCTCCGGTTCGAGGATGGTGGCCGCCTGCTCGAATTGCGGCGCCATCATCCGGCACGGTCCGCACCAGGGCGCCCAGACATCGAGCAGGAGGGGAATCCCGTCCCGCTCGGCGTGGCGCTCGAAGCCGGCCTGGTCGACCTCGACGGGATGGCCGTCGAACAGCTTGCGGTGGCAGGCGCCGCATTGCGCGGCCTGCGCCGGGCGCGCCGGCGGGATGCGGTTCACCGCGCCGCAATGCGGACAGACGAGATGGGTTGCGTCAGCCATGGCCCGCGCCTTTCGCCGGCTTGCGGTCGTTGTGGTGAATCTTCGTGATGTTGAGCTGCTTCATCAGGAAGCGCTCGTAGAAGGGCTCGCTCTCGCCGGCGCGGATCTTGCGGAGGAAATACTTCTCGAAGGCGACTTTCGCGAGATGCACCCAGGCGCCGGTCGAGGCCCAGTTGACGTCGCGCGGCGGGATCTGCGGCTGGGCGACGAAGGCCACGCCGCCATCGCCGAAATCGGCAAGGCAGACGGCGTTCCACGTCGCCCGCGCGTGCGGCGCCTCGCCGCGCAGCAGCGCGCCGATATTGTGGGCGGTGGCGGTGACCATCGATTCGATCATGAAACCTGTCTTCGGCACACCGACCGGCACCGGCGTCTTGCCCACCGGCGGGATCGCGACGCAGACGCCGACGCTGAAGACGTTCGGATAGGCCGGGTTGCGCTGGTGCTCATCGATCAGCACGAAGCCGCGCGGATTGACCAGCCCCTCGATGCCGCGCAGCGCCGGCACGCCGCGGAAGGCGGGCAGGAACATGGTGAAGCGGCTGGGCAGCTCGTGGGTTGCGATCGTCTGGCCGTCCGCGCCGACTTCCTCGGCCACCACCTTTTCGGCATCCACCGCGGCAATCTTCGCGTTGGTGATCCATTTGATGTGGCGGTGGCGCAACTCGCTCTCCATCAGCGACTTGGTGTCGCCCACGCCATCGAGCCCGAGATGGCCGATATAGGGTTCGGAGGTGACGAAGGTCATCGGCACCTTGCTGCGCAGGCGGCGCTTGCGCAGTTCGCGATCGAGGATGAAGGCGAATTCGTAGGCCGGGCCGAAGCAGGACGCGCCCTGCACCGCGCCGACGACGACCGGCCCCGGATTGGCGCAGAAGCGCTCGAACACCTCGAAAGCGGCGGCGGCATGGTCGGTCTGGCAGATCGAGACGGTGTTCTGCCCGGGGCCGCAGCCGGGAATCTCGTCGAAGGCGAGTTCGGGGCCGGTGGCGATGATGAGATAATCGTAGGGAATGCTCTCGCCGCCATTGAGCTCGACGCGGTTTTCGGCCGGATGCACGCGGGCGGCACCCTCGGTGCGGAAGGTGATGTTCTTGCGGCGCGTCACCTTGTCGAGCGAGACCTCGATGTCGGCGCGCTCGCGCCAGCCGACGGCGACCCAGGGGTTGGACGGGGTGAACTGGAACGTGTTCCGCTCGCCGATCAGCGTGATCCTGTCTTCCGGCCGGATCTGTCCCGCGGTTTCGAACGCGGCGAGCGTGCCGCCAAGCCCCGCCCCAAGGACCACAATCTCTGCCATGCTTTCCTGCCTTTCCGAGCGCTCCGGCGAAGGCGGCGCTCCGCCGCGCCCGGAGGGATGTTAATTGGTTTGCGGCGACGCCGGCTTGACCTGGATCAACGCCCGCGCCGGCAGCCGGGAGAAAACTGCGAAAGCGCGGTGCGGCCGGTCGATCCGGCGCCGCCACGTTTGACAATATATGCATATATTCGTATATACGCAAGTATGAAACTGGATATCGACGCGATGAACCTGGCGGCCGACGAGGCCAGCGATCTGCTGAAGTCGCTGGCCAACCGGCACCGCCTGCTCATCCTCTGCCAGCTGCTCGACGGCGAGCGGTCGGTGGGCGAGCTGGTCGCGTTCCTGCAGATCCGCGACAGCGCGGTCTCCCAGCACCTCGCGCTGCTGCGCAAGGACGGGCTGGTGACCGCCCGGCGCGAAGGGCAGAGCATCCGGTATTCGATCGCCAGCGCGCCGGCCCGCACGGTGATTTCGGCCCTTGCCGGAATCTATTGTAGCCCGGAGGGCGTCACCTGCGCGGTGCCCGATCCTTCATCGACAACGGAGATTTCGACATGACGACACCTTCCAAGCTGCGCGACCTCGACCCCGCCACCGTGCATGACGACCTGCGCGCCGGCCGCATCCTGCTGGTCGATGTGCGCGAGCCGCAGGAATTCGCGGTGGAGCGCATTCACGGCGCGATGCTGTTTCCGCTCTCCACCTTCGATCCGGCGATGCTGCCGCAGGACCCGGGCAAGCCGATCGTCTTCCAGTGCGGCTCGGGCAAGCGCTCGGCGATGGCGGCGGCGAAGTGCCGCGAGGCCGGCATCGCGGTGAACGCTCATCTCGCCGGCGGCATGATGGCGTGGAAGGCGGCGGGGATGCCGTATGTCTCGCTCGATTCCGCCACCGGCCAGGTGGTCGACCGCCGCTGACCTCCCGCCCGCCGCACCGTCCCCGACAAGGAACGACAGCATGCCCCGCAAGCCATTCCTCCTCTCGCTGCTGCTGCCGCTCCTGCTCCTGTCGGGGATGGCGGCGGGCGCCACAACACCCGTCTCGACCTTTACCGTCGCCGCCCGCATGGTGCCGGACCAGAAGGCCGTGTTCGCCACCGTCGAAAGCCGCAACGTGGTGCCGGCGCGCACGCGGATCGGCGGCACCGTCACCGCGCTTTCGGTGCATGACGGCGACAGCGTGACGGCGGGCCAGGTCATCGCCACCGTGCATGACCAGAAGCTCGAATTGCAGATCAAGGCGCTGGATGCCGAGATCACGGGGCTGCGGGCCAGCCTCGTCCAGGCGCAGACCGATCTGCGGCGCACCGAGGCGCTGGCGCATAGCGGCGCGGTATCGCGCCAGCAGCTCGACCAGGCGCGGACGGCGGTGGACGTTGCCGCCAGCACGCTCCGCGCGCGGATCGCGCAGCGCGCCGTGGCCGCCCAGCAGCAGGACGAGGGCGCGGTGCTGGCGCCGATCGCCGGGCGGGTGCTGACCGTGCCGGTGACCGACGGCACGGTGGTGCTGCCGGGGGACACGATCGCCACGGTCGCCGAGCAGAACTTCATTCTCCGCCTGCGGATCCCCGAGCGGCACGCGCTGCATCTGAAGGCCGGCGACATGGTGCGGCTGGATGGCGGCGAATTCGGCCTTACCGGCGCGCGGTTCGGCCGCATCACCCTGGTCTATCCGCAGATCGTCGCCGGCGAGGTGCGCGCCGATGCCGAGGTGAAGGGGATCGGCAGCTACTTCGTGGGCGAGCGCGTGCGCGTTTTCGTCCCGGCCGGCGAGCGGCGGACGATCGTGGTGCCGTCAGGCTTCGTCTTCACCCGCTTCGGCCAGGATTACGTGAGGCTGCGGCAGAAGGATGGCAGCGTGATCGACGCGCCGGTGCAGCGGGGGCTGCCGCTGCCGACCCGCGCGATGCCGGACGGGTTGCAGATCCTCGCCGGCCTGGTGCCGGGTGACGTGCTGGTGCGGCCGTGAGGCTCGGCATTTCCGGGCGGCTCGCCCGCGCCTTCATCCGCTCGCCGCTGACGCCGCTGTTCCTGCTCGCGGCGCTGGCGGCCGGGCTGGTCGCCATCACCACCATTCCGCGCGACGAGGACCCGCAGATCCATGTCCCGATGGTGGACGTGATGGTGCAGGCGAACGGGCTCAAGGCGGCGGATGCCGCGGAACTCGTGACCAAGCCGCTCGAGACGATCCTGAAGGCGATTCCGGGCGTCAAGCATATCTACAGCGAGACCCGCGACGACCAGGTTCTGGTCACCGCCCGCTTCAGGGTGGGGACCAACGAGGACGCCGCCGTGGTGCGGGTGAACGACAAGATCCGCGCCAACATGAACCGCATCCCGATCGGCATTCCGCCGCCGCTGGTGGTCGGGCGCGGGATCGACGATGTCGCGATCCTCACCCTCACCCTCGCGCCGAAACCGGGGGCGGCGACGCACTGGACCCAGGGCGCGCTGTCGCAGATCGCGACCAAGCTGCAGGATCAGCTGATCAAGGTGCCGAATGTCGGGCTCAGCTACATCGCCGGGTCGGACCCGATGCAGATCCGCGTCGAACCCGAACCCGACAAGCTGATGCTCTACGGCGTGACGCTGCAGCAGCTCGCTTCGCGGGTGGCCGATGCCAACCGCAGCTTCATCGCCGGGCGCGTGTTCGACCATGGCGAGCTGCGCGACGTGGCGGCGGGGCAGACGCTGTTCGGCGTGCCGGATATCGGCCTGCTGCTGATCACCACGCGGGAAGGGCGGCCGGTCTATCTGCGGGATGTCGCGCATGTCGTCGTCGGGCCGGCGCCGCTGCAGAGCCATGTCTTCGCCATCACCCATGAGGGCAAGGCCTGGCACACGGCGCCCGCCGTGACGGTGGCGCTGGCCAAGCGCGCGGGCAGCAACGCCGTGGTGGTGGCCGATGACGCGCTGAAGCGGGTGAAGAGCCTCGAGGGGTCGCTCATCCCCTCCGACATCTCGGTGCAGGTGACGCGGGATTACGGGCGCACCGCCAACGAGAAGGCGAACGAGCTGCTGTTCCATCTCGGGCTGGCGACGATTTCGATCGTCGTGCTGATCGCCTTCGCGGTGGGCTGGCGCGAGGCGGTGGTGACGCTGGTGGTGATTCCGACGACCATTCTCGCCACCGTGTTCGCCTCGGAACTGATGGGCTACTCGATCAACCGGGTGAGCCTGTTTGCGCTGATCTTCGCCATCGGCATCCTGGTGGACGATGCGATCGTGGTGGTGGAGAACATCGCAAGGCACTGGGCGATGCCGGGCACGCGCTCGCGCCGGCGGGCGGCGATCGAGGCGGTCGCGGAGGTGGGCAACCCGACCGTCGTCGCGACGCTGACGGTGATCGCCGCGCTGCTGCCGATGCTGTTCGTCTCCGGGCTGATGGGGCCATACATGGCGCCGATCCCGGTGAACGCCTCGGCGGCGATGGCGTTCTCGTTCTTCGTCGCGATGATCATCGCCCCGTGGCTGATGTACAAGCTGGCCGGGCGGGACCGGTTCGCCGAGGAAGACAGGGCGGGAGAAATCGAGTTCCTCGAACTGACGACCCCTGCCCTCGCCCATGAGGCGGGTGCTGCGGCGGCGCATCCGGACCGGCTCGGGCGGCTCTACCGCGCCGTTGCCGCACCGATCCTGCGCACGCGGCGCCGGGCCGGGTTGTTTCTCGCCCTGGTCGGCATCGCCACGATCGCCGCCTGCGCGATGTTTTACACCGAGGCGGTGACGGTGAAGCTGCTGCCGTTCGACAACAAGTCGAGCCTGAACGTGCTGCTCGACCTGCCCGCCGGCAGCACCGTGCAGCAGACCGAGCAGACGCTGTTCGCCGCGGCGCGGATCGCCGAGACGATGCCCGAGGTGCGGGCCCTGCAGGTGTATGCCGGCACGCCGCAGCCCTTCGACTTCAACGGGCTGGTGCGGCATTACTACCTGCGCGACCAGCCCTGGCAGGGCGACCTGCATGTGATGCTGACGCCGAAGGGCGACCGCTCGCAGCAGAGCCACCAGATCGCGGGCGAGCTGCGCCGGCGCCTGCTGAAACGTCTGCCCCTGCCGCATGGGGCGGTGCTGAAAGTGGTCGAGGCGCCGCCGGGTCCTCCGGTGCTCGCCACCCTGCTCGCCGAGATCTACGGCCCGAACGAGGCGACGCGCCTTGCCGTGGCGCGGGAGGTGAAGAAGCTGTTCAGGAAGGTGCCCTATATCGTCGATATCGACGATTCCTGGGGGCATCGGCAGAAGCAGCTGCATATCGCGATCGACCAGGACCGGCTGGAATATTTCGGCGTGCGGCAGGCCGATGTCTATGACACGATCCAGGACCTCTTCGGCGGCATGAAGGTCGGCTATTCCTATCGCGGCGAGAACCGGCTGCCGATCGAGATCGCGATCGGCCTGCCCAACCACGCGCTCGACTGGAGCCAGCAACTGGCGGACACGCCGGTGCCGGCCAATGCGGTGCCGGCGGACAAGTCGGTCGTCGAACTCGGGCAGGTGGTGCACGTGACGCGCACGGAGGGATCGCGCGTGCTCTACCGGCGCGACGGGCATTTCGCCGACATGGTCACCGCCGAGCTGGACGGGAAGTTCGAGGCGCCGATCTATGCGATGTTCGCGGTGGACAAGCTGATCAACCAGCATGACTGGGGCAAGCTGCCGAAACCGACAATCAGCTTCCGCGGCCAGCCGGCGAGCGAGGCGCACCCGACCCTGCTCTGGGACGGCGAGTGGGAGATCACCTATGTCACGTTCCGCGACATGGGGGCGGCGTTCCTCGTCGCGCTGCTCGGCATCTACGTGCTGGTGGTCGCGCAGTTCCGCAGCTTCAAGGTGCCGCTGCTGGTGCTCACCCCGGTGCCGCTGACGCTGATCGGCATCATGCCCGGGCACTGGCTGCTGCACGCGCAGTTCACCGCCACCTCGATGATCGGCTTCATCGCGCTGGCCGGCATCATCGTGCGGAACTCGATCCTGCTGGTGGACTTCATCCGCCACGGCGCGCGGCCGGGGCTGACGCTGCGCGAGGTGCTGCTGGAGGCCGGCGCCATCCGCTTCCGGCCGATCCTGCTGACCGCGCTCGCGGCGATGATCGGCGCATCGACGATCCTGCTCGACCCGATCTTCCAGGGCCTGGCGATCTCGCTGCTGTTCGGCCTTGCCTCGTCCACCCTGCTGACGGTGCTGGTGATCCCGGCGATCTACGTGGTGCTGCGCGACCCGGACCGGATCGTTTCCTGACCCGGCCCTGACCCCGCCGCCCGGCACGCACGGCTGCGTGCCGGGCGCATTCCTGCTCCGAGCAAAATGCGAATCGGCATGGCCTGTCGATTATTTATGATGCCTGAAACGCAGGAGATGATGTTTCAGACATGATTTCTTCCGGCCAGTTGAAGGCGGCGCGCGCCCTGCTCGGCATCGACCAGCGGGATCTGGCGGAATTGTCCGGCCTGTCGCTGCCGACCATCCAGCGGATGGAGGCGAGCGAGGGGGTGATCCGCGGCAATGTCGATTCGCTGATGAAGCTGCTGGACGCGCTGGACCGGGCGGGGATCGTGGTGATCCGGCCGGGCGATGTTTCGGATGCCAGCGGCGGGCGCGGCGTGCGCCTCAAGAGCGGGACGTGACGGCGGCACTGCTGCTCTGCGCCCTGGCCTGGCTCGCGCTCGGCGCGGCCGGCGCAGCACTTTCCCGCCGCGATGCCGGGCGCATCGTGGTCTATGGCGGGTCGCTCGCCGTGTCCCTGATCGCGCTTGGCGTGGCCTTCGCATCGCTTGGCGGCGGGGCGCCGGGCATCACCCTGCCGCTCGGCCTGCCGGGAATCGGCATGCGGTTCGCCGTCGATCCGCTGTCGGCCGCGTTCCTCGTGCTGGTCGATCTCGGCGGTGCGGCCGCCAGCCTGTATGCGCTCGGCTACGGGCGACACGAGGCGGAGCCCTGGCGGGTGCTGCCCTTCTACCCGGTGTTCCTCGCGGCGATGAACCTCGTGGTGATCGCCGCCGACGCCTACGGGTTCCTGCTGTTCTGGGAGCTGATGTCGCTCGCCTCCTGGGCGCTGGTGATGGCGGACCATACGCGGGCGGAGACGAGGCTGGCGGGGTTCGTCTATCTGTTGATGGCGAGCGCGGGCACGCTGATGCTGCTGCTCGCCTTCGGCCTGCTCGCGGGACCGCACGGGGCATACGGATTCGCCTCCATCGCGGCGGCGCACCGGGCGCAATGGACAGGGGCGGTCGCGATGCTGCTGGCGCTGCTCGGCGCCGGCTCCAAGGCGGGGCTGATGCCGCTGCATGTCTGGCTGCCGCGCGCGCATCCCGCCGCACCGAGCCATGTCTCGGCGCTGATGAGCGGGGTGATGACGAAGGTGGCGGTCTACGCCTTCATCCGCATCGCCTTCGATCTCGCCGGCCCGGCCGCCTGGTGGTGGGGGCTCGTGGTGCTGGCGGCAGGCGCCGTTTCCGCCGTGCTCGGCGTGCTGCAGGCGCTGCTGGAAGACGATGTGAAGACCGTGCTCGCCTACAGCACGATCGAGAATATCGGACTGATCTTCGCCGGGCTCGGCCTCGCCCTCGCCTTCCGGGCCGACGGCCTGGCGCTGGCCGCGAGCCTCGCGCTCACCGCCGCGCTGTTCCACGCCTTCAACCACATGCTGTTCAAAAGCACGTTGTTCTTCGGCGCCGGCGCGATCCAGCACGGCGCCGGCACCCGGCGGCTTTCGGAACTTGGCGGGCTGATCCACCGGATGCAGATCAGCGCGGTGCCGATGCTGGTCGCGGCGATGGCGATCGCGGCGCTGCCGCCGCTGAACGGGTTCGCCTCGGAATGGCTGCTGTTGCAGGCGGTGCTGCTCAGCCCGTCGCTGCCGCAATTCGGGCTCAAGCTCGCGGTGCCGGCGGCGGGCGCGCTGCTGGCGCTGGCCGCGGCCTTTGCCAGCGCCTGTCTCGTCCGGCTCTACGGCATGGCCTATCTCGGCCGGCCGCGCAGCGCGGCCGCTGCAAGCGCGCATGAGGCCGACGGGATCTCGCGCGCCGCGATGATCGGGCTCGCTTCACTCTGCCTCGTGTTCGGGCTGATGCCGGCGCTGGTGCTCGGCCATCTTGCGCCGGTGGCAAGGGAACTGGTCGGGATATCGCTGCCGGGGCGGCCGGGCTGGAGCGCGCTCACCCTGCTGCCGGTGCCGGCGCGGCAGAGCTCCTACGATCCGCTGCTGATCGCGCTGTTCATCGCGCTGACCGGCGGCCTCGCGGCGCTGGGGCTGCACCGCTTCGGCTCGCGCGCCCTGCGCCGGGCGGTGCCCTGGGGATGCGGCTTTCTCACCGAGGGCAGGGCGGCGCTGCCGGCGGGGACGCAATATTCGCCCGCGGGATTCAGCCAGCCGATCCGCCGCGTGTTCGCCACATCGCTGTTCCGCGCCCGCGACGAGGTGGCGATGCCACCGCCGGGGATGGCCGCGCCGGCGAGCTTCGCCAGCCGCATCACCGATCCGGCGTGGGATGGCGGCGCGCTGGCGCTCGCCGCACTGGTCAACCGCGCCGCCGACCGCGCCAACCGGCTGCAGTTCCTGACCATACGGCGCTATCTCGCGATGGTGTTCGTGACGCTGCTGATCCTGCTCGCGACGGTGGCGTTATGGGCCTGATCGTGCATCTTGCCCTGCAGGCGCTGGAAATGGCGATCGCGCTGGCGGCGGCGCCGCTGCTCACCGGCTTCGTGCGCAAGGTCAAGGCGCGGTTGCAGCGCCGCGCCGGGCCGCCGCTGCTGCAAGTTTATCGCGATCTCGCCCGGCTGGTGGCGAAGGAGGCGGTGGTGCCCGAGGCGTCATCGTGGCTGTTCCGCGTCTCCCCTTACGTGATCTTCGCCGCCACCTGGGTCGCCGCGGCGCTGGTGCCGGAATTCGCGACCAATCTGCAATTCTCCTGGTCGGGCGACCTGATCGTGATCGCAGCCCTGCTCGGCAGCGCCCGCTTCTTCCAGATGCTGGCGGCGCTTGATTCCGGCACCGCCTTCGGCGGCATCGGCGCGAGCCGGGAGGCGATGCTCGCCTCGCTCGCCGAGCCGGCGATGCTGATGATCGTCTTCACCGTCGCGCTCGTCGCCGGCACCAGCCAGCTTTCGGCGATCGCCACCTTCATGCATTCCGGCGCCGAGGGGCTCAGGCTGTCGCTCGCGCTCGGCCTGGTCGCGCTGGTGATGGTGGGGCTGACCGAGACCGGGCGCTTCCCGGTCGCCAATCCGGCGACGCATCTCGAACTGACCATGGTGCACGAGGCGATGGTGCTGGAATATTCCGGCCGGCACCTGGCACTGATCGAGCTGGCCGGGGCGATGCGGCTGCTGCTCTACATGTCGCTGATCGCCTGCATCTTCGCGCCGTTCGGCATCGCGCCGCCGGGGGCCGGGCCCGCTTCCCTCGCGCTCGGGCTTCTGAGCTATGCCGGCAAGCTCGGCGCCGGCGCGGTGGCGCTGGCAGGGTTCGAGACGACGATCGCCAAGATGCGGGTCTTCCGGATTCCGAATTTCGTCGGCGCAGCACTGATGCTCGGCCTGCTCGGCACGCTGCTGTTGTTCATGTCGGCCTCGCTATGACCCTGATGCTCGCCCCCTTTACGCCCGGCGCAACCGCCTTCGGCCTTGCCCATGTGCTCGCCGGCGCGCTGGTGCTGGTCAGCCTGATGATGCTGTATCAGGACCGGCTGCCGGCGCTGGTCAATGTGCTGGCGCTGCACGCCGCCCTGCTCGGTGTGGCGGTCGGCTGGCAGGCCTGGCTGCAGCGGGCGCCGGAACTCTACATCACCGCGGCGATCGCGATCGGGTTCAAGGCGGTGGCGATCCCGCTCGCGCTGCACCGCATCATCGAGCGGCTCGACATCCATCGCGAGGTCGAGACGGTGGGCGGGATCAGCCTGACGATGCTGGCCGGGATCGGGCTCGTCGCGCTGTCGCTGCTGGTGATGCTGCGCACCGCCGCCCAGGCCAACGCGCTGGCGCGGGAGGATCTGGCTCTCGCGCTGTCGGTCATCCTGATCGGCATGCTGATGATGGTGACGCGGCGCAACGCGGTGAGCCAGATCGCGGGATTCATGATGCTGGAGAACGGGCTGATCCTCGCCGCCGCGGGGGCGCAGGGCATGCCGCTGGTGGTGGAGATCAGCGTCGCCTTCTCGATCCTGATCGCCTTCATCGTGATCGGCGTGTTTCTCTTCCGCATCCGCGAGCGGTTCGACACGGTGGACAGCGCCGCACTGGACGCGTTCCGCGGAGAGCTGCGATGACGGGCGCTGCCTTCGCCGCGGTGATCGCCACCCTCGCCATTCCGGCCGGTGCCATGCTGCTGCTCGCCTTCGTGCCGTCGTGGCGGCTGGCGGCGCGGCTGAACGCGCTGGCGAGTTGCGCGACGGTGGCCGCCGCCGCCGTGCTGCTGTTCCACCGGCCGGCGCCGGACGGGCTGTTTCTCGTGGATGGGCTGAACATCGCCTTCCTGCTGCTGAACGGGCTGGTCGGGTTCACCACCAGCCTGTTCAGCGCGAGCTATATCGGCCACGAGATCGGCACCGGCCGCCTCGCGCCGCATCACCTGCGGCTCTACCACGCGATGTACCAGGCGATGATGCTCGGCATGAATCTCGCGCTGGTCAGCAACAATCTCGGCCTGATGTGGTTCGGCGTCGAACTCGCCACGCTGTCGACGGTGATGATGGTGGGGATCTACCGCACCCCGGCGGCGATCGAGGCGTCGTGGAAATATCTCATCCTCGGCAGCGTCGGCATCGCGCTCGCGCTGTTCGGCACGATCCTGGTCTATCTCGCAGCCCAGCCGGCGCTCGGCGGCGGGATGAAGGCGATGCAATGGACCGGCCTGCTCCGCCATGCCGCCGCACTGGACCCGGCGCTGCTCGATGTCGGATTCGTGTTCCTGCTGATCGGCTATGGCACCAAGGCCGGGCTGGTGCCGATGCACGCCTGGCTGCCGGACGCCCATGCCGAGGGGCCGACGCCGATTTCGGCCGTGCTGTCCGGCCTGCTGCTGAATGTGGCGCTCTATGCGCTGCTGCGCTTCAAGATCCTGCTCGCGGCGAGCCATGCCAGCATCGCCGCCGGGACGCTGATGGAGGGTTTCGGCCTCGCCACGCTGTTCTTCGCCGCGATCATGCTCTACCGGCGGCGGGATATCAAACGCCTGTTCGCCTATTCCTCGATCGAGCACATGGGCATCATCACCTTCGCCTTCGGCATTGGCGGGCCGATCGGCAATCTCGCCGGGCTGTTGCAGATGGCGATGCACAGCCTGACCAAGTCGGCGATTTTTTTCGCGGTCGGGCATGTGGCGCAGGCCAAGGGGACGCAGAAGATCGCCGAGATCAGCGGGCTGACGGCGAGCCATCCCTTTCTCGGCTGGACGCTCGTGGCGGGCATCGCGGCGATCGCGGGCCTGCCGCCCTTCGGCATCTTCACCTCGGAATTCCTGCTGATCACCTCGACCTTCGCCCGCGCCCCGCTGCTCGCGGTGCTGCTCGGCCTCGGCATCCTGCTTGCCTTCGGCGCGCTGCTGCTGCGGATGACCGGGCTGTGTTTCGGCGCGCCGAGCCCGGGCAACGCGCCGAGTTCCGCCGCGGCGACCCCGCTGCTGCTGCATCTCGGCCTCGTGCTTGCCGTCGGCATCGCGCTGCCGGGATTTCTGTATGACTGGTTCGCCCATGCCGCCGCCCTGCTCGGCTGACGCGCCGCCGATGGTCGACGCCGCCGGATGGCACGCGGCGGGTGCGGCACTCGCTTCGGGGGAGCGCGTGCTGGTCGCGCTCTGGGCGGCGCGGGATGATGCGGGGGCGCGCGTTCATCTGGCGACACGGCGGCCCAACGGGAGCGATCTCGCGGTGATCGCCCTGCGCGCGGAGGACGGTTCCTATCCGTCGATCGGGCGGTATCATCCGGGGGCGATCCTGATGGAGCGGGCCTTGCAGGATGCGAGCGGGCTCCGCGCCGAGGGATTGCCCGATCCGCGCCCCTGGCTCGACCATGAGCGGGACTTCGCCTTCCTGCCCGCCGAGGGCGAGGGGCTGCACCGGATACCGGTGGGGCCGATCCATGCCGGGACGATCGAGCCGGGCCATTTCCGCTTCACGGTGAACGGCGAGACGATCGTGCGGCTGGAGGCGCGGCTCGGCTACACGCACAAGGGCACGCTCGGGCTGATGCGGGGAGCGACACTGGATGCGGCGTCGCGTCTCGCCGGGCGGGTTTCGGGCGATTCGACCGTGGCCTATGCGTGGGCGTTTGCCCGCGCGGTCGAGGCGGCACTCGGGGTTGTCGTGCCGAAGCGGGCGTCAGTGCTGCGCGGGGTGATGGCCGAGCTCGAACGCCTCGCCAATCATGCCGGCGATTTCGGCGCGATTTGCAACGATGCCGGGTTCCCGCTGATCAACGCCCATGCCGGCGCGCTGCGCGAGACGATCCTGCGCCAAGCCGAGGCCTGCTTCGGCCACCGGCTGATGATGGACCGGATCGTCCCCGGCGGGGTTGCCGCCGATATGGCGCCGGCTTCCGCCGCTTCCCTGCTTGCCGAATTGCCGTCCTGGCGCGGGCGGTTCGAGCGACTGGTCGAACTCTATGGCAAGACCGCCTCGTTGCAGGACCGGGTGGTCGGTGCCGGAAGACTGGCCCCCGACCTTGCCCACCGCCTCGGCTGCGGCGGCTATGTCGGCCGCGCCGCGGGGCAGGATTTCGACGCCCGGCGCGATGCGCCCTACCCGCCCTATGACCGCCATGCGCCCGACGTGCCCGCGCTTGCGGCCGGCGATGTCGATGCGCGGGTGCGGATCCGGATCGCCGAGATCCGCGCCAGCGTCGCGCTGATCGGCGCGTTGCTCGGCGATCTGCCGGAGGGCGACATTCGCGCCTCACTGCCGGAGAACGGTGGCGAGGCGTTCGGCTGCGCGCTGGTGGAAGGGTTCAGGGGCGATGCCTTCGCCGCGGTGCGGCTGCGCGGCGCGGTGGTGGCGGATGCGTTCCTGCGCGATCCGTCGTGGTTTTTCTGGCCGGCGCTGGAAGCGGCGATCGAGGGCAACATCGTCGCCGACTTCCCGCTCTGCAACAAGAGCTTCAACGCCGCCTATTCGGGGTGCGACCTGTAATGCGCAGAACCCTCTTCGAAAGCCTCCATCGCGGCACGATGACCGAACCGGCCCCGCCGCGCGACGCCGAAACCGCCGCGCTGGTCGCGGAACTCGACCGGGCGGCGTTGCGGCGGCTCGGCCGGTCGCTGGCGATCCGCGCGGTGGATGCGGGATCGTGCAATGGCTGCGAGCTCGAAATCATCGCCCTCGGCAACGTGCTCTACGATCTGGAGCGGTTCGGGCTGAAACTGGTCGCCTCGCCCCGCCATGCTGATGTGCTGCTGGTGACCGGCCCGATGACGCGGAACATGAGTGCCGCGACGCGGCTGGCCTACGAGGCGATGCCGGCGCCGAAATTCGTCGTTGCCGTGGGCGATTGCGGGCGCGATGGCGGGGTGTTCGCGGCGAGCCCACACTGCCTCGGGGGCACGGCGTCGGTCCTGCCGGTCACGCTCACGATTCCGGGCTGCCCGCCGACGCCGGCCGCGCTGTTGCGCGGGCTGATCGGCCTGCTGGGGTAGCGGTTCGGCGACGGCGCGGCAGGCGTTTCAGCCGTGGCCGCCGGTCTCGATCGAAAGCAGGTCCTGCATGTCGGTCGCGTGCTCGCTTTCCTCTTCGAGGATGTTGGTGAGCATCAGCGCGGTGACCGGGTCGTGCGGCTCGAAATGGTCGATCATCCGGCGGTAGAGGCCGATCACCTCGCGCTCGGCGGCGAGGTTCTGTTCGACGAGGCCGGCGAGATCCGCCCTGGTGCCGAATTCGCCGAAGCGGGTTTCGAGCCCGTGCGGGGAGAAATCCGGCGTGCCGCCGAGTTCGCGGATGCGCTGCGCGATGGCGACCATGTGGCGGCGCTCGTCATTCGCCTGTTCCTGGAACTCGGCGCCGATGCGCGGCTGTTTCAGCCCGGCGAGCGAGACCGACATCATGGTGTAGCGCCAGACGCAGAGGATTTCGGCCGTGAGCGCGCTTTGCAGGAGAACGAGCGCGGGATCGGCGCCCTCCGACTCCTCATCGAGCAGCGCGCCGTGCATCCGCGCCGAGATGGCGCGCACATCCCTCAGGAACGCGTTCGGCGCTGCGCTTTCGACCTGGTCCATCACGCTGTCCACTCCGCTGATCGCCGCTTCGATATGGCGCCCTTATGATGACAGAATCGGGACGCCAACTCAACGCGCGCCACGGCGGCCGCGCGCAAGTTCGGTGACGATGCCATGCAGCGTGCGCAATTCCTGTTCCGTCACCTCGCCGCGCTGGAAGAAGTGGCGGATGTTGCGCACCATGCCGGGCCGTTTCTGCTCGTTGCGCAGGAACCCGGCCTCGTCGCATTCGGCGATCAGGTGGGTGAGGAAGTTTTCCAGCTCGCCCTTGGTCGCGACATGGGTCTTGTGGGTCTGCAGCGTGCGGACCGGCGCGGCCTCGCCGGCGATCCACCATTCATAGGCCATCACCATCACCGCCTGGGCGAGGTTGAGGGACATGAAGCGCGGGTTGAGCGGGTAGCGGATCAGGCTGTCGGCGCAGGCGATGTCGTCATTGTCGAGGCCGGCGCGCTCGGGGCCGAACAGGATGCCGCATTTCAGGCCGCGAGCGCCGATCTCGCGCAGTTCGGCGGCGGCACCGCGGGCGGTGAGCAGCGGCTTGACGATGTGGCGCGGGCGCGGACAGGTGGCGAAGACGCGGTGCAGGTCGGCCACCGCGTCGGCCACCGTGTCATGCACCGTCGCGGCTTCGAGGATGCGGTAGGCGCCGGAGGCGGTGCGCATCGCCCGGTCCTGCGGCCAGCCATCGCGCGGAGCGACGAGGCGGAGATGGAACAGCCCGCCATTGCCCATTGCCCGCGCGACCGAGCCGATATTCTCGGCAAGCTGCGGGCGGACCAGGATGATGACGGGGGACGGGTCGATCGGCGCGAGATCGGCGCCTTCGTCGCGCCCGGTCATGCGCGCCGCCAGGTGGTGCCGCCGGGACCGTCCTCGAGCAGGATGCCGGCGGCGGCGAGTTCGGCGCGGATCGCGTCGGCGCGGGCGAAATCCTTGTTCCTCCGCGCGGCCAGACGCTCGGCGATCAGCGCGTCGATCCGCGCATCGTCGGTCGCCTCACCGCGGAACCACTGGTCGGCAGTGTGATTGAAAATGCCGATCAGCATGCCGGCGGCGCGCAGGCCGGCGGCGCTGGCGGCATCGCCCTGCATCGCCGCATCGGCCAGCGCGTGGAGTTCGGCAATCGCGCCGGGGGTGTTCAGGTCATCCGCCAGGGCCTCGATGAAGGCGGCGGGCGGTATGGCGGCGGGCGCGGGGTCGGCATGCTTTTCCAGTGCGCGGTAGAACCGGTCGAGCTCCCGCTTCGCTTCGGCCAGCGCGGCGGTGGAGAAGTCAAGCACGCCGCGATAATGCGTCTTGAGCAGCAGGAAGCGCACCGCCTCGCCCGGCGCCTCGCCCAGCACGTCCTGCACAGTGCGGAAATTGCCGAGGGATTTCGACATTTTCTGCCCGTTCACCTGCAACATGCCGGCATGCACCCAGACGCGGGCGAACTCCGAGCCTGGAAAGGCGCAGCAGGACTGGGCGATCTCGTTCTCATGATGCGGGAAGATCAGGTCGGCGCCGCCGCCATGGATGTCGATCGTCTCGCCGAGGGTGGCGTGGATCATCGCCGAGCATTCGATGTGCCAGCCCGGCCGGCCGCGGCCCCAGGGGCTGTCCCAGCCCGGCAGGTCGGGCGGCGAGGGTTTCCAGAGCACGAAATCGCCCGGATCGCGCTTGTAGGTGGCGACGTCCACCCGCGCGCCGGCCAGCAGTTCCTCGGGCGAGCGGCCGGAGAACTTGCCGTATTGCGCATCGGTCGCGACGGCGAACAGGACATGGCCCTCGGCGGCATAGGCGTGGCCGCGGGCGATCAGGCGCTCGATGAGGGCGATGATGTCGCCGATATGCCCGGTGGCGCGCGGCTCGATATCGGGCGGGGCGCAGTACAGGGCGGCCATGTCCTCGTGGAACCAGCTTGTCGTCCGCGCGGTGATCTCGCCGATCGTCTCGCCGGTTTCGGCGGCGCGGGCGTTGATCTTGTCATCGATGTCGGTGATGTTCCGCACATAGGTGACGCGCGGGAACAGATGGCGCAGCAGGCGGACCAGCGTGTCGAACACCACCACCGTGCGCGCATTGCCGAGATGCGCGCGGTCATAGACCGTGGGACCGCAGACATAGAGCTTCACATGCGCGGGGTCGGCGGGGGCGAAGGGCTCGCGCCGGCGTGTTTTCGTGTTGTGCAGCTTGATCTGGATCATGGCCGCGGATTTCCTCTCCGGGCAAGCGGAAGTCAACCGGCGCGTTGACGCAGAGCCATGGAACGGTCGGCGCGTTGACAGGACCTGTGAGGTCCTGTATTCACCATGACCATCAGTTGAGAATAATTCTCATTCTCAATTAACCCGGAGACCGCTCTTGTCGCAAACCGCCGTGTCACCGCGTTCCCGTCGTTCGCGCCTGCCCTTCCTCGCCGTGCTCGGCCCTGGCATCGTCGTCATGCTCGCGGATACCGAGGTGGGCAGCATCATCACGGCGTCGCAATCCGGCGTGGCTTGGGGCTATCGGCTGCTGCTGCTGCAGTTCATCCTGATTCCCATTCTCTATGTGGTTCAGGAACTCACGGTCCGGCTCGGCATCTTCACCGGCAAGGGCCATGGCGAACTGATCCGCGACACGTTCGGCAAGGGCTGGGCCTGGCTTTCGGCCGGGGGCCTCGCGGTTGCCACCGTCGGCGCGCTGCTCTCGGAATTCTCCGGTGTGGCCGGCGTGGGCGAGCTTTATGGCATCCCCCGCGCGGTGACGCTGACGCTCGCCGTCGTGTTCCTGCTCGTGGTCGCGTTCACCGGCTCCTATCGCCGGGTCGAGCGGGTGGCGATCGCCTTGGGCCTGTTCGAGCTGGTGTTCTTCGTCATCGCCTTCGTCTCGCGGCCGGATGTCGACCAGATCGCCGCGCAGACCTTCCAGCCGGCGCTGGGCAATCCAGGTTATCTCTACCTCGTCGCCGCCAATATCGGCGCCGTGATCATGCCGTGGATGATCTTCTACCAGCAATCGGCGGTGGCGGATAAGCGGCTGACGCCGGCGGATTTCAAGTATGCGCGGTGGGATACCGCGATCGGCGCGGTGGTCACCCAGCTCGTCATGGCGGCGGTGCTGATCTCGACCGCCGCGACGATCGGCCGGCACAACCCCAATGCCAGCCTCGACACGGTGGGCGACATCACCGCGGCCCTCACCCCCTATCTCGGCGTCGCGATGGGCAAGCTGGTGTTCGGCGCCGGCGTGCTCGGCGCCGGGCTGGTGGCGGCCATCGTCGCCTCGCTCGCGCTGGCCTGGGGACTTGGCGAGGTGGCGGGGTATCGCCGCTCGCTGGAGGATCACCCGCTGCGCGCAAGGTGGTTCTACGGCGTCTATGCCGCCTGCCTGATCCTCGGCGCAGTGCTGGTCGGCGTAGTGCCGAACCTCGTGATCCTGAACATCGCCGTCGAGGTGATGAACGCGCTGCTGCTGCCGCTGGTGCTCGGCTTCCTGGTGATGCTCGGCCTCAAGGCGCTGCCGCCGCAGGTGCGGCTGCGGGGCTGGTATGCCGGGCTTGCCATCGCGATGTCGGCGGTCACCGCGGGGCTTGGCGTCTATGGCGGGCTGTCCGGGGCCGGCCTGTTCTGATCCTGCCCGCCCTTTCTTGACAGCCGCCGCCCCGGCTTCTCAAATCGCCGCCAGAAAAACGGGGGCGGCGATGACACTGGATCCGGATCTGGCGGCAAGGCTGATGGACGCCGTGGATGCCGGGTTCGACGAGCAGGTCGCCTTCACCCAGGCGCTGGTGCGCTTTCCCTCCACCCGCGGCGCCGAGGCGCCGATCCAGGACTTCGTCCATCGCGCGCTGCGAGACCGCTTCTATGCGATGGACCGCTTCACCATGGACCGCGACGCGCTGGCGCGGCATGCGGGTGCGGGCCGGATTTCGGCCGAACATTCCGACGCGCCGATCGTGATCGGCACCCATCGCCCGCGGCGCGACACCGGCCGCTCGCTGATCCTGCAGGCGCATGTCGACGTCGTGCCGACGGGCCCGGCGGAGATGTGGCGGCATCCGCCCTTCGAGCCGGTGATCGCGGAGGGGTGGATGCACGGGCGGGGCGCGGCCGACATGAAGGCCGGCCACGCCGCCAACATCTTCGCGCTCGACGCGCTGCGCCGCGCCGGGTTCCAGCCGGCCGGAACCGTGCATGTCGAATCGGTGGTCGAGGAGGAATCGACCGGCAACGGCGCGCTGATGACGCATCTGCGCGGCTATCGGGCCGATGCCGCGCTGATTCCCGAACCGCAGGACGAGCGGCTGGTGCGCGCCAATGTCGGCGTGCTCTGGTTCGAGATCGAGGTGCGCGGCGCGCCGGCGCATGTCCGCGCCATGGCGGAGGGCGCGAACGCGATCGATGCCGCGTATCGCATCATCGCCGATCTGCGCGGGCTAGAGGCGGAGTGGAACGCGCGCAAGGGCGGGCATCCGCATTTCGCCGCCGAGCCGCACCCGATCAATCTCAATCTCGGCCGGATCGTGGGTGGGGACTGGGCCTCCTCGGTGCCGAGCCGATGCCGGCTTTCCTGCCGGATCTCGCTCTATCCGGGCACGCGGGCGGGCGATGCCGCGCGCGAGATCGAGGCGCGGATCGCCGCCTTCGCCGCGACGGACCCGATGCTCGCAGCCAACCCGCCGCGCGTCAGCTTCAACGGCTTCTTCGCCGAGGGCTACGTGCTGGAGCCGGGATCGGCGGCGGAGGCGGCGCTGGCCGACGCCCACGCGGCGGCGACCGGCGCGCCGCTCGGCACGATGATGACCGGCGCCTATCTCGATGCGCGGGTGCATGCGCTCTACGACCGGATTCCGGCGCTGTGCTACGGCCCGGTCTCGCGTGGGATTCACGGGATCGACGAGGCGGTGGACCTCGCCTCGGTGCGGCGGGTGACGAAGGCGATCGCGCTGTTCGTCGCGCAATGGTGCGGATTGGAGCCGGGCTGAACCGGCGGAGACGACAGGAGCGATAATGACCGAACTCTGGCAACTCACCGCATCCGACCTCGCCGCGCGCATCCGCCGACGCGAGGTTTCGGCGCGCGAGGCGGCCGCCGCCGCGCTCGCCCGGCTGGACGAGGTGAACCCGGCGATCAACGCCGTGATCGACCATCGCCCGGAACGGGCGCTGGCCGCCGCCGGGCGGATCGACGCGGCACTCGCCCGCGGCGATGATCCGGGCCCGCTCGCCGGCGTTCCCGTCACGGTGAAGGTGAATATCGACCAGAAGGGATTCGCCACCACCAACGGAATCCGCCTGCAGATGGATCTCGTTGCCCAGAGCAACAGTCCGGTGGTCGACAACCTGGAACGCGCGGGGGCGGTCATCATCGGCCGCACCAATACCCCCGCCTTCTCGATGCGCTGGTTCACGACCAACCAGTTGCACGGTGACACACGAAATCCGCACGATCCGGCGCTGACGCCCGGCGGCTCGTCCGGCGGGGCGGCGGCGGCGGTTGCGAGCGGGATCGGCGCCTTCGCCCACGGCACCGACATTGCCGGCTCGATCCGCTACCCGGCCTATGCCTGTGGCCTGCACGGGTTGCGGCCGAGCATCGGCCGTGTCGCGGCGTTCAACGCCTCGGGGCCCGAGCGCGGCATCGGCGCGCAGATTACCGCCGTCTCCGGCCCGATCGGGCGCAGCATGGCGGATCTGCGCCTCGCCCTCGCGGCGATGGCCCAACCCGACCCGAGCCCGGAGGGCCCACGCGACCCGTGGTGGTGCCCGGCGCCGCTCGACGGGCCGGATTTGCCGCGGCGGGCGGCACTCTGCCTGCGCCCAGGCGGGATGAAGGTGGTCCCCGAGGTCGAGGCGGCGCTGATCGCGGCGGGCCGGGCGCTCGAGACGGCGGGCTGGGCGGTCGAGACGATCGACGACCTGCCGCACATGCGCGAGGCGGTCGAGGTGCAGATCCAGCTCTGGCTCGGCGATGGTTTCGACGCGCTGGCCTCGACCGTCGCGCAGGAGGGTGATCCCGGCGCGATGACGGTCATCGACTCCTTCCGCGAGCTGGCGAAATCCTGGCCGGGCGACGTGGTTGCGCAGGCGCTGAAGCGCCGCGCCACCATCGCCCGCGCCTGGCGCCAGCTGCTCGCCCGCTTCCCCGTGCTGATGATGCCGACCTCCGGCGAGCTGCCCTTCCGCGACGGGCTCGACCTCGCCGGGCCGGACTCCTTCCGCCGCGTGTGGGATGCGCAGGCGACGCAGATCGCGCTGCCGCTGGTCGGGCTGCCGGGCCTCAATGTCGCGACCGGGTTCGCCGGCCGTGCGCCGCTGGGCGTGCAGCTCGTCGCCGCCCCTTTCCGCGAGGATGTGCTGCTCGCCGCCGGCGCCGCGATCGCGCGGGACGATGCGCCGATCATGCCGGTCGACCCGCGCGGCGCCGGCTGATCCTCCGTCCCGTTCCGGCTGGCGCAAGCCAGCGCTACGCGGAACGCCGGGGCATATCCATATGGATCAATGCGGAGAAGGGCAGACAGTCGCATTCTTCTCCCGTGACCTCGTGGATGAAGGAGGCTCGATCATGAACAGGCTGAAACGGATTGCGGCACCGGCCGCGCTCGCCGCCCTGCCGGGCCTCGCCTTCGCGCAGGGCGGGGCGGGACCTGGCGGGTTCGGCTACGGACCGGGCATGATGTGGTGGGATGATGGGTGGACGACGATGTTTCTCGGACCTTTCTTCATGATCCTCGTTCTCGCCGTGATCGTCATGGTGGCGGTGGCGCTGCTGCGCTCCGCCGGCACGTTCACCCACGGGCCGACGCATCCGCCGCAGCGGACGGCGCTCGATATCCTGAAGGAGCGCTTCGCGCGCGGCGAGATCGACGCTGCCGAGTTCGAGTCCCGGCGGCGCACGCTGGGGGATTGATCCCCCTGGCGTCGCCGGAGGCCAGCGCCGTTACAGGATGAAGCGGCCGAGATCGCCGCGCGCGGCGAGCGGGGCGACCTTGTCGTTGACCAGGGCGGCGTCGACCGTCACGGTCTCGCCGGCGCGGTCGGTCGCGGCGAAGCTGATCTCCTCGAGCAGCCGCTCCAGCACCGTGGCCAACCGACGCGCGCCGATATTCTCGACCCGGTCGTTGATGTCGGCCGCCAGCGCCGCCACGGCATCGACCGCGTCGTCGGTGAAGTGCAGGTCGACATTCTCGGTCTTCATCAGGGCGACATACTGCTTGAGCAGGGAATGCTCCGGCTCGGTTAGGATGCGGCGGAAATCCTCGCGAGAGAGCGAGGCGAGCTCGACGCGGATCGGCAGCCGCCCCTGCAGTTCCGGCAGCAGGTCCGACGGCTTGGCGACGTGGAACGCGCCCGAGGCGATGAAGAGAATGTGATCGGTCTTCACCGGACCGTATTTGGTCGAGACCGTCGTGCCCTCGATCAGCGGCAGCAGGTCGCGCTGCACGCCCTCGCGCGAGACGTCGCCACCGCGGAAGCCGCTTTCGGTGCGCGCGCAGATCTTGTCGATCTCGTCGAGAAAGACGATGCCGTGCGTCTCGGCGTGCAGGCGGGCATCGGCGGTCAGCTGCTCGTTGTCGAGCAGGCGGTCGGCCTCCTCGCGCTCCAGCGCGGCGCGGGCGGCGGCGACGGTCATCCGCTTGCGGCCATGCTGGCGGCCGAACATCGACTTCATCATGTCGCCGAGATTGATCGCGCCGCCCGGCGGCATGCCCGGCATGTCCATCTGGCCGATCACGTTGGGCGGCGCCTCGCTCACGTCGACGTCGATTTCCTTTTCTTCCATCTCGCCGTCGCGCAGCATCCGGCGGAAGCGGTTGCGCGTCTCCGACGAGGCCCCCTCGCCCACAAGCGCGGTCAGCAGCCGATCCTCGGCGGCGAGTTCGGCGCGGGCCTGCACGCCCTTGCGGCTCATGTCGCGCAGCATCGTGATCGACACCTCGACGAGGTCGCGCACGATGCTTTCCACATCGCGGCCGACATAGCCCACCTCGGTGAATTTCGTCGCCTCGACCTTGATGAACGGCGCCTGGGCGAGCTTGGCGAGGCGGCGGGCGATCTCGGTCTTGCCGCAGCCGGTCGGCCCGATCATCAGGATGTTCTTCGGCACCACCTCCTCGCGCAGCCCCTCGGGGAGCTGCTGGCGGCGCCAGCGGTTGCGCAGCGCGATGGCGACGGCGCGCTTCGCGTCCTGCTGGCCGACGATGAAGCGGTCGAGCTCGGAGACGATTTCGCGGGGCGTGTAGGTCGGGCTGTCGATCACAGGATTTCCACCGTCACGTGATGGTTGGTGTAGACGCAGATGTCGCCGGCGATCTTCATCGCCCGGCGGGCGATGTCCTCGGCGGTCATGCCGTCCACCGAGATCAGCGCGCGCGCCGCGGCAAGGGCGTAGTTGCCGCCGGAGCCGATGGCGATGATGCCGTCCTCGGGTTCCAGCACGTCGCCATTGCCGGTGAGGGTGTAGGCATGGGTGCGGTCGGCCACCGCCATCATCGCCTCGAGCCTGCGGAGATAGCGGTCGGTCCGCCAGTCCTTGGCGAGTTCGACGCAGGCGCGCTCGAGCTGGTTCGGGAAGCGCTCCAGCTTCGCCTCCAGCCGTTCGAGCAGGGTGAAGGCATCAGCGGTGGCGCCGGCGAACCCGGCCACGACATTGCCATTGCCGATTCGGCGCACCTTGCGCGCGTTGCCCTTCACCACGGTGTTGCCGAGGGAGACCTGGCCGTCGCCGGCCATGGCGACCTGCTCGTCGCGCCGCACACAGAGAATGGTCGTGCCATGCCAGCCGACCGGATCATTGGTGTTCATCATGCACTCCAGATGGCACCGCGCGGATGGCCGGGCAAGGCGCCAAAGGTTGAAGGGGCCCGGGTCCGTGTCCCTTTCGTGCATGCAACGGACGGCGGAAGCCGCTATCATTGCCGCGGCAGGCACGGGGAGACCAGGGGATGGACCGCCGGTTCGGCAGCAGGGCGTACCAATATTTCGAATTCGTCGTCGTCCAGGCCGTGACGCTGCTGATGGCGATCGTGGTGACGGCGGCACTCGCGCATCTCGTGGTGAACATCGCACACGACATCCTGGCCACAACCTTCGATCCGACCAACGCGGCGGTGTTCCAGTCGGTGTTCGGCGGGATCTTCACCGTCGTCATCGCGCTGGAATTCAAGCGATCGATCCTCGTGACGAGCGAGCGCGACGAGGGGCCGGTGCGCGTGCGGGTGGTCATCCTGATCGGGATGCTCGCGATCGTCCGCAAGCTGATCATCATGGATCTCGCGCATGAGAACGCGTTGCAACTCCTCGCACTTTCGGTCGCGTTCCTGTCGCTCGGAATCGTCTACTGGCTGGTCCGCGACCAGGATCGCCGGGAAATGAAGGATTAGACGGGCGAGGCCGGCCCCCGACTTGCCAAGGTCTCAGGAGACGGGCTTACTGATAAAAAACATGTCAGTGAGGATCGCATGCCGGACCAGACTGCGGCGACAATCGCCGCCCGCCTCGACCGCCTGCCGCCGTCCCGCACGGTCTGGACCATCATTGTCCTGATCTCGCTCGGCGGCATATTCGAATTCTATGATCTCTTTTTCACCGGCTATGTCGCTCCGGGAATGGTGGGCGACGGGCTGTTCAAGCCCGAATCGCTCGGCTTCCTCGCCGGGCTGAGCGTGCTGAAGGTCGCCGGCTTCGGCACCTTCGTCTTTGCCACCT
>NZ_AFPR01000072.1:0-4354 GCF_000219295.1 Acidiphilium sp. PM | reverse complement strand
GCGCATGTCGCCGTGGCGCTGCGCGAGACGGTGCCGGCATGACCGCTTCACCCGACAGAGCCGCACCCGGGCCGACCCTGGTGCTGCCCCTCCTGCTTGCCCCAGCGGCGAGGCTCCCCCATCGGCCGCCCGCCGCACGGCGCCGGCCGTCCCCCGCGCGGGGTTCGCGCGGAACTGGCAGGCGAGGGCAACCGCGCCGGCCACAACGAGGATAACAGTCTGATGTCCATGACCACACATGATCGGGAAGGGTCGTTATCCGGCCTGACCGAACGGGAGGCGAAGGAGTTCCACTCGATCTTCATCGCCAGTTTCATCGGCTTCACCGTCATCGCGATCATTGCCCACTTCCTGGTGTGGCAGTGGCGCCCGTGGATCCCGGGTCCGCACGGCTATGTCACGGGGTTCCTGGATAACGCGCATATCGGGGTGAAGATGCTCACCTCGCATATCGGATAAGGGAGGACAGACCATGTGGCGCATGTGGCTTCTTTTCGATCCGCGCAGGGTGCTGACCGCGCTTGGCGTGTTCCTGTTCGCGCTGGCGATCCTGATCCACTTCATCCTGCTGAGCACGCCGCGTTTCGACTGGCTCGGCGGCGCCCCCGCGATGACGACGATGCAGCAGCAGTCGGCCATGCCGGCAAACAAGTAACGGGGCCTGCCAAACCCTTCAGATGATCCCGGTGCCGGTCGGCTCGTGCCGACCGCGCCGGGGGGAGGGGCCCCAACCGAACGGTGAGGAACTGCCCGATGGCACTGCTCAGTTTTGAAAGAAAATACCGCGTCCGCGGCGGGACCCTGATCGGCGGGGACCTGTTCGATTTCTGGGTCGGGCCGTTCTATGTCGGCTTCTTCGGTGTGACCGCCGCCTTCTTCATCATGCTCGGCACGGCGCTGATCATCTGGGGCGCGGCGCTCGGGCCGACCTGGAACATCTGGCAGATCAGCATCGCGCCGCCCGACCTTTCCTACGGGCTCGGCCTCGCGCCGCTGGCCAAGGGCGGGCTCTGGCAGATCATCACGGTCTGCGCGATCGGCGCCTTCGGCTCCTGGGCGCTGCGCGAGGTGGAGATCAGCCGCAAGCTCGGGATCGGGCTGCACGTGCCGGCGGCGTTCAGCGTCGCGATCTTCGCCTATGTCACGCTCGAGGTCATCCGCCCGCTGCTGATGGGCGCCTGGGGCAACGGCTTTCCCTACGGCATCATGAGCCATCTCGACTGGGTGTCGAACACCGGATACGCCTATCTCAATTTCGAATACAACCCGATGCACATGGTCGCCGTGACGCTGTTCTTCACGACGACGCTCGCCCTCGCGCTGCACGGATCGCTGGTTCTGGCCGCGATCAACCCGCCGGCGGGCGAGACGGTGAAGTTCGCCGAGCACGAGGACACGTTCTTCCGCGATTTCATCGGCTACTCGATCGGCACGCTGGGCATTCACCGGCTCGGCCTGTTCCTCGCCCTCGGGGCGGGGTTCGCCAGCGCCACCTGCATCCTGCTCTCCGGCCCGTTCTGGACCCAGGGCTGGCCCTCGTGGTGGGGGTGGTGGCTGCATCTGCCGATCTGGCAGTTCGGCGGTCATTGAGGTGCGCCATGCAAGACCGCACCAGTCATAACCTTCAAGCAGTCCGGGGGCTCGGATGATCGAATATCAGAACATCTTCACGCGGGTGCAGATCCGTGGGCCGCTGCATGACGGCGTTCCGGCGCCGGCGGGTGTGTGGGGCCGGCAGGGCAAGCCGTTCTTCAGCTACCTGCTCGGCCAGATCGGCAACGCCCAGGTCGGCCCGATCTATCTCGGCTCCCTCGGCGTCGCCTCCATCGCCTGCGGCCTGATCGCCTTCGAGATCATCGGGCTGAACATGATGGCCTCGGTGAACTGGAACCCGATCCGCTTCGTGCGCGACCTGCCGTGGCTCGCGCTCGAACCGCCGCCGCCGGCCTACGGGCTGCGGCTGCCGCCGATGGACCAGGGCGGGTGGTGGCTGCTGGCCGGATTCTTCCTGACCACCTCGCTGCTGCTCTGGTGGCTGCGGGTCTACCGCCGCTCGAAGCAGCTCGGCCTCGGCACCCATACCGCCTGGGCCTTCGCCTCGGCCATCTGGCTGTTCCTCGTGCTCGGCTTCATCCGCCCGCTGCTGATGGGCAGCTGGGGCGAGGCGCCGCCCTTCGGCATCTTCCCGCATCTGGACTGGACCGTCGCGTTCTCGTTGCGATACGGCAACCTGTATTACGATCCGTTCCACATGCTCTCGATCGTGTTCCTCTATGGCTCGGTCCTGCTGTTCGCGATGCATGGCGCGACCATTCTCGCCGTCAGCCGGTTCGGCGGCGAGCGCGAGGTGGAGCAGACGGTGGACCGGGGCACCGCATCGGAGCGCGCCGCGCTGTTCTGGCGCTGGACGATGGGGTTCAACGCGACGATGGAGAGCATCCATCGCTGGGCCTGGTGGTTCGCGGTGCTGACCACGCTGACCGGCGGGATCGGCATCCTGCTCACCGGCACCGTCGTCGACAACTGGTTCCTGTGGGCGGTGAAGCACCATGTGGCGCCGGCCTATCCGCACATCTACGGGCATATCGCCGATCCGGCCCAGGGTACGGCCGCGGGCAAGGGGACAATGCCATGAAAGTCACGATCACCCTGCTCGCCCTGATCGGCGGCATGACGGCGATGGTCATCGGCGTGCTGACCTTGCAGCCGCCCACGGTGCGCTCGGTGCAGCGCGGCTATCGCGGCACCGGCCAGCAGCTCGAATACAGCCCGGCGGTGATCGCCGCCGCCTTCGCCGCCAACCAGGCGCCCACCGCCCTGCCGCAGAACAATGCCGGGCCGCCGGCCGGCACGATCTACAAGAACGTTCAGGTACTCAAGAACGTTCCGGCCGGCGCCTTCGCGCGGATCATGGTCTCGATGGTGCAGTGGGTCGCGCCGAAACAGGGCTGCGGCTACTGTCACGTCGCCGGCAATTTCGCCTCCGACGCCAAGTATCAGAAGCGGGTCGCGCGGCGGATGCTGGAGATGACGATCTTCATCAATGCCGACTGGCAGACGCATGTGAAGAAGGTCGGCGTCACCTGCTATACCTGCCATCGGGGCAACAATGTGCCGAGCCGGGTCTGGTTCGAGGGCGTCGCCCCGCCGCATGCGGGCGGGCTGCTGCAGACCGACAGCGGCGAGGCGCGGCCCTCGGCGGTGGCGGATGGCTCGGCGCTGCCGGCCGATCCGCTCACGCCCTTCCTGCTCGGGCACGAGCCGATCCGGGTGACCGGTACGACCGCGCTGCCCACCGGCAACCGCCACTCGATCCAGCAGACCCAGTGGACCTATGCGCTGATGATGCACTACGCGACGGCGCTGGGGGTGAACTGCGATTTCTGCCACCAGACCCGCGCCTTCGCCGACTGGTCGGAAAGCACGCCGCAGCGGGTGACCGCCTATTACGGCCTGCACATGGTCCGCGCGCTCAACAACGACTATCTCCTGCCGCTGACCGGCACCTTCCCCAAAGCCATGCTCGGCCCGGCCGGCGATGTGGCGAAGGTGGATTGCGCGACCTGCCACCAGGGCGTGTTCAAGCCGCTCTATGGCGCGCCGATGGCGAGCCAGTTCCCCTATCTCCGCGGTCCCGCCGCGCTCGCCCAGCCCGATCCGAAGGCGGCGGCGGCGCATGGCGAGGACAACCCGGCGATGATCACCGTGGCGTCCGCCCCGGCTTCGGGCAGCGCCAAACCGACAGCGTCCCCCGCCCCGACCGGGGCGGGTGCACCGGGCCAATAGCGCCGCGGCTCCCCGGCGTTTGCCCGATACTTGGCGTGGGTCGAAAGGCCCACGCCTTTTTATGCGTCACTCGACCTTGGTGGCCGCTTGCCATTGGGAGGTCGGGGATCTGTTCTGGGATCTTGGCAGGAAGAAGGATCGGGATGGCGAGGAACCATACGCTGGAAGATCACGGGCGAGCTGCGTGAGGTTGTGCAGGCGAAATTATCAAATCCCGCGCGACGCCGGCGCTGTATCGATCACATCAGAGGAAAAAAAGGCCGTCTCTGAGCGGCGCCATCCTCCACGGCGGGTTTCGGCAATGGAGGCTCACCGCGGAACAGATTGCCGGGCCGGAAGGCCGCGCCAGGGATCCGACCACCGGCAGACGCGTCTCTTGGATAAACCTCATGACGGAATGGGTACGTGATGAAGTGCCGCATCTGCGGCTGCCGCAGAGGCGTTTTCGCCGTTGTCGGCCAGAATGATCTCGCCTGCTCCGCTCGCGGAGGCAGACACCATGATGTCACTCCGTGATGGGCCGGACCATCCGTTCCCGGATCATTTGACGACGGACAGAAAGCGGGTT
>NZ_AFPR01000073.1:0-9893 GCF_000219295.1 Acidiphilium sp. PM | reverse complement strand
CGGCGGGCTGCACGGGCTGGTGAACTGCGCCGGAATCGTGCTCGGCGAGAAGGTGCTGGGGCGCGAGGGACCGGCCTCGCTCGAGCGGTTCGCGCGGGTGATTTCGGTGAACCTCATCGGCACGTTCAACATGATTCGCCTCGCTGCCGCGGCGATGGCGGAAGGTGCGCCGGATGAGGGCGGCGAGCGCGGGGTGATCGTGAACACCGCCTCGATCGCGGCGTTCGACGGGCAGATCGGCCAGGCCGCCTATGCCGCCTCGAAGGCCGGGGTGGCCGGCATGACGCTGCCGCTGGCGCGGGAACTGGCGCGCAGCGGCATCCGGGTGATGACGATCGCGCCCGGCGTGTTCGAAACCCCGATGATGGCCGGCCTGCCGGACGAGGCGCAGCGCGCCCTCGGCGCCGCCGTGCCGTTTCCGCCGCGGCTCGGGCGGCCGGCGGAATACGCCGCGCTGGTGTGCCATATCATCGGGAACACCATGCTGAACGGCGAGACGATCCGGCTGGACGGCGCGCTGCGGATGGCGCCGCGCTGACCGGCTCCGGCCCTCTTGCATCGCGGGGCGGCGGCCTGTAATACCCGTCGCACCGCAACGGCGGGCGCGTAGCTCAGCGGGAGAGCACTGCCTTGACATGGCAGGGGTCACAGGTTCAATCCCTGTCGCGCCCACCACTCAAATCCCTGAAATTACACCTTTTTTTGAGTGGCATCACGGTGATGAACCGTGGGCTTGGGCCTCGTAGCAACCAGACAGCTACCGGACAAAGCCACGTTTTCAGCGGGTGCGGGCCGTTCGGGAAGAACGATCTGGATGGCCTCAGCCGGCCCGGCCGAACATCCGCTCCAGATCGCCCCGGCTCAGCCGCAGCACCGTGGGCCGCCCGTGCGGGCAGGTCTGGGCGAGGGGGGTCGTCTCCATCGCCCGCAACAGCGCCTCCATCTCGGCGAACGCCAGCCGCCGCCCCGCCCGCACCGAACGGTGGCACGCCATACGGATCAGCACCGCGTCCAGCTTCGCTTCCAGCGCCGTCGCCGTCCCGCTCTCCGCCAGCGTGTCCGCCACATCCCGCGCCAGCGCGGCCGGGTCGGCCTTGGCCAGCGCGGCCGGCACCGCCCGCACCAGCACCGCCCCCGGCCCGAACGCCTCGATCTCCAGCCCCAGCCCGGCCAGCCGCTCCGCCGCCCCCAGCAGCCGCGCGATATCCTCCGCCGGCAGCTCCACCACCGAAGGCGCCAGCAGCGCCTGCGCCGGAATCGCCCCCGAATCCCGCTCCGCCCGCAGCCTGATCTCGGTCAGCCGCTCATGCGCCGCGTGCTGGTCCACCAGCACCAGCGTCCCGTCCCCGCTCTGCGCGAGAATATACGTGTCGAACACCTGCGCGATCGGCGTCCCCAGCGGATAGTCCGGCCGCGATTCGGGCAGAACCTCCGGCGCCACCCGCGCCGGCGGCAAATCCAGCCCGCGCAGCTCCGCCTCCGCGAACCCCCGCGCCGCCCGGCTCTCCGCCTGCGGATACCGCGGCATCGGCGAGGAAGCCGCCCAGCTCGTCCGCGGCATCGACACCGAGGGGGCCGCCGCCAGGTCCGCCGGCGTCGCCAGCGCCCGCTGCACCGCCCCGATCATCAGCGACCGCACCGCGTCGGGTGCTGCGAACCGCAGCTCCGCCTTCGCCGGATGCACGTTCACATCCAGCATCTCCGCCGGAATCTCCAGCCACAGCGCCGCCAGCGGATGCCGCCCCGCCGGAATCCGCTCCCGATACGCGAGCCGCAGCGCCATCCGCAGCAGCGGGTCCCGCACCGGCCGCCCGTTCACCACCATGTGCTGGTGCCGCGCCGCCGCCCGCGTCAGGCTCGCCGGCGAGATGAACCCCCGCAGCGCCACCTCTTCGCGAACCGCCTCGATCTCCAGCAGCTTCTCCGCATCCGCCCGCCCATAGATCGCCGCCACCCGCTCCCGCCGGTCTTGCGGCGGCAGGTCGAAACTCGCCGCCCCGTCGATCGTCAGCGAAAACCCCACCGCAGGCGCCGCCAGCGCCAGGTGCCGGACCGCATCGGCGCAGGACCCCGCCTCGGCGCCGGCGCTGCGCAGGAATTTCCGCCGCGCCGGCGTCGCGTGGAACAGGTCCTCGACGGTCACGCAGGTCCCGACCGGCCCGGCCACCGGCTCGACCTCGCGGACGGCCCCGCCATCGACCACGATCCTGGCCGCCGAATCCTGCCCCGCCGGGCGGGACGTTACGGTCAGCCGTCCGGCCGCCCCGATCGACGGCAACGCCTCGCCCCGGAACCCCAGCGTGGCGATCCGGACCAGCGCCTCGTCGGTCAGTTTCGAGGTGGCGTGCCGTTCGATCGCCAGCGGCAGTTCGGCCTCGGGAATCCCGTGACCGTCATCGGTCACCTCGATCCGGCCGATCCCGCCGCCCTCGATCGTCACCCCGATCCGTCGTGCCCCGGCATCGAGCGCGTTCTCCACCAGTTCCTTGACCGCGGCGGCCGGCCGTTCGATGACCTCGCCGGCGGCAATCCGGTTGATCGTGGTCGGGTCTAGGCGGCGGATCGGCATGGCCCCATCTTACAGCAACAAGCCTCTTCCGCCATGCACCCGGAGCCCGACACAGACCCATGGCCAGCCTCGCAGCCCACCTGATCAATCCGGTCCTGCGTGTGCAGGTCAAGCGCAAGCTCGCCCGCGCGACCGACGCCGAGTCGCTCCGCAAGGCGTTCCGCTCGCCGATGCCGACCCCGCGCGGCGTGCGGTACACCCCCTCGATCATCGGCGGCGTGCCGGGCGAATGGGTCGAGCCCGCCTTCGGCGCCCCGCCGGCGATGACCGTGCTTTACCTGCATGGCGGCGGCTATGTCGTCTGCTCCGCCGAGTCGCACCGCCCGGTCACCGGCGGCCTCGCGCGGCGGGGCCTGCGTGTCTTCGCCGCCGATTACCGCCTCGCGCCGGCGCATCCCTTTCCCGCCGCCGTCGATGACGGCTTCGCCGCCTTCCGCGGGCTCGTCGCGCAGGGGCACGATCCGGCGAGCCTCGCCATCGCCGGCGATTCGGCGGGCGGCGGCCTCGCGCTCGCGGTGGCGTTGCGGGTCCGCGAGGCGGGCATGGCGATGCCGGCGCGGCTGGTGCTGTTCTCGCCCTGGACCGACCTTGCCGGCACCGGCCGCAGCGCGGTCGAGAACCGGCGGTGCGACCCGATGATCCAGGGCGGCCGGATCGCCGAGGGCGCGCGCCCCTATCTCGCCGGCACCGATCCGTACAATCCGTTCGCCTCGCCGCTCTACGCCGATCTCGCCGGCCTGCCGCCGATGCTGGTCCATGTCGGCGCGCGGGAGGTGCTGCTCGACGATTCGGTGCGGCTGCACGAGAAGGCGCTGGCCGCCGGCGTCGATAGCCTGCTCCGGATCTGGCCCGTCGTGCCGCATGCCTGGCCGATCTTCCAGGCGATCCTGCCCGAGGGGCGCGCGGCGCTCGACGAGAGCGCCGCCTTCATCCGTGGTGCCGCGCCGCCGCCCGCCGCACTTCGTTGATGCCGAAATAGGTCAGGGCGAGCAGCGGCAGCACCCCGCCGACGATGGCGACCAGCGTCCAGCCGCCGCGGATCAGCAGGTCGCTCGCCACCGCCGAGCCGGCGGCGCCGCCGAGGAAGAAGGCGGTCATGTAGGCGCCGTTCAGCCGGGCCCGCCGCTCGGGGGCAAGGGCGTAGATCGCCCGCTGGCCGAACAGGTTGTTGGCCTGCACGCCGAAATCGAGCAGCACGCCGGCGCCGGCGAGCAGGACGACGCTGTGGATGGCGGCACCGTAGCCCGAGATCAGGAAGGAGAGGGCGATCAGCGCCAGCGCGGTCGCGGTGCCGGGGCGGCCGTATCCGGCATCGGCCAGCCGCCCGGCGATCGGCGCGGCGGCGGCGCCGGCGGCGCCGACCAGGGCGAAGATCGCGATGCCGAACTGGGTGTAGTGGAATTCATGCAGCAGCAGCAGCGGCGCCGCCGTCCAGTACAGGGTGAAGGCGGCGAAGGCGCAGGTCTGGTAGGCGGCGCGGCGGCGCAGCGTCGGCTCGGTGCGGTAGAGGCCGAGCATCGAGACGATCAGCTCGCCATAGCGATGATCGAGCTTCGGCGTGACGCGCGGCAGCTTGAGCCGCAGCAGGACCGCCAGCAGCGCGATGCCCGCCGCCGAAATGCCGAACACCGCCCGCCAGCCGGCGAGCCAGGCGACGAAGCTCGCCATCGGCCGGGCGAGCAGGATGCCGAGCAGCAGCCCGGCCATCACATTGCCCACCACGCGGCCGCGGATGGCATCGGGCGTCAGCGAGGCGATCATCGGCACCATGATCTGCACCGCCGCGGAGCTGACGCCGATCAGCAGCGAGGCGGCGAGGAAGCTCGTGCCGTTCCAGGCGATGGCGGCGAGGCCGAGGGCGATGGCGGAGGCGCCGACCATGCGCGCGATCAGCTTGCGGTTCTCCAGCAGGTCGCCCAGCGGCACCAGCAGCAGCAGGCCGGCGGCGTAGCCGAGCTGCGTCAGCGTCACCAGCAGGCTCGCGACCTGCGCCGGCAGGCCGATATCCGGCGCGATCGTGCCGACCAGAGGCTGGACGTAATAGATGTTGGCGACGACCGCGCCGGTCGCGACCGCGAACAGCGTGGTCAGCGCGGAGGAGGGGGCGGCATCGGTCTTCGCGACGGCGGCCGGGGACGCGGTGATACATTCCGACATGGAAGCCGATATGCCCTTCGCAGGCCTGTGTTCAACCGCCGAGGCGATGCCGGCCAGCCATGAGCGCCAGCCCCTTGCCGGCGCCGCCGACTCAGAACAGGTCGAGGAACCGGCCGACAACGCCCTTCTGCGCCTGGCCCGGCGCGGTCGCCGGCGTCGTGCCCTTCGTTGCCGGCTCGCCGAGGGCGGCGTTTTCCTGCAGGCGCTTCTGCTCGGCCGGCGCGTTCACCACCTTGGCGCCCTTCGACGAGCTGCCGAAGGACATCAGCGAGCCGACGAAACCGGGGCTGCGGCTTTCCTGTTCGGCGTCATGGTTGATCGTCGCGCGGATATTGGCCGGCGGCGTCGGCCCGGCCTGTTCGAGCAGCGCCTGCTGCGCCGGGCCCATCGTGGTGCTGGCGTTCTGCAGGGCGCTCTGCGGCGAGAGGATGCTCTGCGCCTCGGTCGAGGAGGAGACCTGCTGGGGCCGCGGCTCGCCGGGCGCGGGGGTGGGCAGGGCCTGGAGATCCGGCGGCATCGACAGCGGAGCCTCGGTACCGACATCGAACGCGTTGGGGGGCGTGACCGTCAGCCCGAAGGTCTTCGACGGATTGCTGCATCCGGCCAGCAGCAGCGGGCCGAGCAGCAGGAACGGAAGGGTCGCGCGCGATGAACGGATCATGGCGCTTCCTTATCCTCGCGCGCGGGAGGCGGCAAGTGACCGGCGCGGTCGCGGCTGAACAGGCTTTCGATGATCAGCGCGGCGACGCCGCCATCGATCGCGGCGTCGGCGAGGTTGAAGACGTACCAATGCAGGTTGCCGACATGGACATCGACGAAATCGACCACCGCGCCGTAGGCGATTCGCGAGATGACGTTGCCGGCGGCGCCGCCGATGATGGCGCCGAGGCCGAGCGCCGCGAGCAGCGAGGGGGTGCGCCAGAGCCAGACCGAGAGCCCGGCGATGGCGGCGATCGCGACCGCGATCAGCAGCAGCCGCGCGTCGTCGCCGGCCAGGATGCCGAAGGTGACGCCGTGGTTCCAGACCATGGTGAAGTTCAGCACCGGCAGGACCGGCACGCTGCCCTTCCGCGGCAGGTCGAGTCCGTAGAGGATCCAGGCCTTCGAGGCCTGGTCGATGGCCAGCACCGCCAGCGCCATCAGCGCGCCGAGCGTGCGGCGGCTTGCGTTACCGCGAGATGCGCCGGTCATTCGACATACGTGCAGCAGCGGCGGCACAGGCCGGGATGCGCGGGGTTGCCGCCGACCTCGGGCAGCACCTTCCAGCAGCGCTCGCATTTCTCCCCGGGGGCGATCTCCACCACCGGCTCGGCGCGCAGCGGGGCGCTGGCGCCGGCGCCTGCGGGCTCGGCGGCGATCTCGGTTTCCGCCGCCGAGGTGATCATGATCTCCGCCCAGTCCGCCGCGCGCAGGGCTTCCGGCGCATCGACCGCGAAGGTCAGGACGATCTTCGCCTGCAGCGAGGCGGCGATGTCGCCGTTGCGGCGGGCCTCCTCGATCCGCGCATTGGCGATGCGGCGCACCGCGCGGATCCCGGTCCAGGCCTCGTCCAGCGCGTCGTCGCGCCAGGCGGCGGGAAGCTCGGGGAACTGCGCGAGATGCACGCAGGCCTCCTCGCCATGGCGGGCGCGCCAGGCCTCGTCGGCGGTGAAGGGCAGGACGGGGGCGAGCCAGGTGGCGAGGCAGCGGAACAGGATGTCGAGCACGGTGCGGCAGGCGCGCCGCGTCTCGCTCTGGGCGACGAGCCGTCCCTCGGCATCGAGCCGGACGTCGCAATAGAGGGCGTCCTTGCGGATGTCGAAATAGAAGGCGGAGAGGTCGTTGTTGCAGAACTGGTGGATCGCCGGATAGACGCCGGTCCAGTCATGCGTCTCGACGGCGCGGCGCAGCATCGCGTCGAGCCGGGAGAGGCGGTGCAGCACGTAGCGCTCGAGGTCGGGCATGTCGGCGGCCGGCATCGCCTCGGCCTCGGTGAAGCCGTCCAGCCCGCCGAGGACCCAGCGCAGCGTGTTGCGGATGCGGCGGTAGAGATCGGCCTGCTGCTTGAGGATGTCCTTGCCGATGCGCAGGTCGTTGTGGATGTCCGAGTTCATCACCCACAGGCGCAGGATGTCGGCGCCGTACTGGTCGATCACCTGCTGCGGCGCGGTGACGTTGCCGAGCGATTTCGACATCTTGCGGCCCTGCTCGTCGAGCACGAAGCCGTCGGTGACGATCGCCTTGAACGGCGCGGTGCCGCGGGTGCCGACCGCCTCCAGCAGCGAGGCCTGGAACCAGCCGCGATGCTGGTCCGAGCCTTCGAGATAGAGATCCGCCGGCCAGGGCATGCCGCGCGCCTCCAGCACGAAGGCGTGGGTCGAGCCGCTCTCGAACCAGACATCGACGATGTCGAAGACCTGCTCGAAATCGGCGGGGTCGTGGTCCGGCCCGAGGAAGTCGGCGGCGGGGCGGGCATACCAGGCATCGGCGCCCTCGGCCTCGAACAGGGCGCGGGTGCGGGCGAAGACCGCCGGATCGGTCAGGATCGACTTGTCGTCGCGGCGGACGAAGATCGCGATCGGCACGCCCCAGGCGCGCTGGCGGGAGATGCACCAGTCCGGCCGCGCCTCGACCATCGAGCGGATGCGGTTGCGGCCCTGGTCGGGGACGAAGGCGGTGCGGTCGAGCGCCTCCAGCGCGTGGGCGCGGATCGCCTCCTCGCCATCCATCCGGATGAACCAGTTGGGCCGGGCGAGATAGATCAGCGGCGCCTTGGAGCGCCAGGAATGCGGATAGGAGTGCAGGAATTCCTCGCGCCGGAGCAGGGCGCCGGCCGCGGTGAGCGCGGCGCAGACCGGGTCGGCGGCCTTGTAGACGTGCAGGCCGGCGAAGAGCGGCACGTCGGCGGCGTAGGTGCCGTCGTCGTTCACGGTTTCCGGCACCGCGATGCCGTGGGCGCGGCAGAGGAAGAAATCGTCCTCGCCATGCGCGGGCGCCATGTGGACGAAGCCGGTGCCGGCCTCGGTGGTGACGAAGTCGCCGAGCAGGAGCGGGACATCGTAGTCATAGCCCTGGCCGCGCAGCGGGTGGGCGCAGACGAGGGCGCCGAGATCCTTGCCGCGCAGCGTCTGCTCGACCTCGTGCGCGGTGATGCCGGTTTCGGCGGCGAAGGCGTCGAGCAGCTCGGCGGCGACGACGAGGCGCTCGCCCTTGCGGGCGAGGCTGTGCTCGGTGGCATCGGCGATGCGGATCACGACATAGTCGAACTCCGGCCCGGCGGCGAGGGCGCGGTTGCCGGGGATGGTCCAGGGGGTCGTCGTCCAGATCACGATCGCGGCACCGTCGAGATCGCCGCCGACGACCGGGAAGCGGACCCAGATCGCGGTGTCCCGCCGGTCCTGATACTCGACCTCGGCCTCGGCCAAAGCGGTCTTCTCGACCGGGCTCCACATCACCGGCCGCAGCCCGCGATAGAGCGCGCCGGAGGCGGCGAATTTGTGGATTTCCGCGGCGATCGCCGCTTCGGAGGCGAAATCCATCGTGGCGTAGCGGTTCGCCCAGTCGCCCTCGACGCCGAGGCGCTTGAACTCCTCGGCCTGCACGTCGAGCCAGTGCTGGGCGTAGTCGCGGCATTCGCGGCGGAATTCGAGGATCGGCACCTCGTCCTTGTTCTTGCCGGCCTTGCGGTAGCCTTCCTCGACCTTCCACTCGATCGGCAGGCCGTGGCAGTCCCAGCCGGGGACGTAGTTGGCGTCGAACCCGGCCATCTGGCGGGCGCGGTTGATCAGGTCCTTGTGGATCTTGTTCAGCGCGTGGCCGATATGCAGGTTGCCGTTCGCATAGGGCGGGCCGTCATGCAGGATGAAGGGCGTACGGCCGGCGGCATCGGCGCGCAGCCGGCCGAACAGGCCCATCGCCTCCCAGCGGGCCAGCGCCTCGGGCTCGCGCTTCGGCAGGTCCCCGCGCATCGGAAAGCCGGTTCGCGGCAGGAAGACGGTGGCGCGGTAGTCACGCGGGCTGGACGGCAGGTCGTTCATCGAAAAGGCTCCGGCGGAGGAAAGGACAGGCGTGCGATCCCGGCCCTAGATCAGGACCGGGCGGCGAATTCGCGGGACCAGGCAGGCGGCGCGCCGTGCGGATGTCATGGCGAGAGGTTATGCGAGCCGCCACCCCGAACGGTCAAGCGCGGAATGTTGAACGGAATTTTGCTCTCATCCGCATCCGGATGGGGGTGGCGAGGCGAATTCAGGGCATATTTCTGCTCCCACACCGGAATCCGAGCCGCCATGCCGAATGCCGCCCCGCAAGCTGAAGTCCGCGTTCGCCCGAAACGCCAGGCCCGCGTCTTCGGCGCGCCCTGGCGCACGCCGGCCGGGCGGTTTTCCTGGCTGAAGACGATTGCCCTCGCGCTCTGCACCGCGCCGGCGGCCTATATGCTGTGGGAGCGGCAAACCGGACATCTCGGCGGACGGCCGACGCATGAGCTGATGCTGCAGACCGGGTTCTGGGCGATCCGCTTCCTGCTGCTCGGCCTCGCCATCACACCGGCGCGGGCGGTGTTCGACTGGATGCGGCTGGCGATGCTGCGGCGAATGCTGGGCCTGGCGGCGGCATTCTACACCTTCGCGCATGTGGTCCTGTATGCGGCGGATGAGGGATATGCCATCGGATTCGTTTTGAATCAGATGTTTACGGTATTTTACCTCATCCTCGGTACCATCGCGACGATCGGGCTTGTGGCGCTGGCCGCGACCTCGACCGATGCGGCGATGGCGCGGCTGGGGCGGCGGTGGAAGGCGCTGCACCGGCTGGTCTATCCGATCGCCGCGCTCTCGATCTGGCATTTCTTCCTCACCCAGAAGATCGACGTCTCGGCGGCGATGGTGCCGTTCGGCCTGTTCGTCTGGCTGATGCTCTGGCGGCTGGCGCCGCCGGGGTTCCGGCGCTCGCTGGCCGGCATTCTCGTCCTCGCCCTCGGCGCCGTGGCGATCACCGCCGGCGGCGAGGCGGGATGGTATGCGCTCAATTCCGGGATCGATCCGTGGCGCGTGCTCGATGCCAATCTCTCGACCGCGCGGATCAGCCCGGCGGCCTTCGTCGCGGCCGATCTCGCGCTGCTGGCGGTGCTGGTGGCCGCGCGGCGGTTGCAGCGCCACGCGGCTCCGGGCTGAACGGTCACATCCACGAC
>NZ_AFPR01000074.1:0-3015 GCF_000219295.1 Acidiphilium sp. PM | reverse complement strand
GGCCAGCCAGGCGCGGAAGCGCGGGCGCTGGGCGGCATCGTCCTCGGCCAGCGCGCCGCGGGTGGCGCCGGCATAGGCGACCAGGGTGAAGCCCTCGCGGCCGACGCGGACATTGGCGAAGCCGGCGGATTCGAGCAGGCGGCGCAGGCTCGCCTCGGTCTGGAAGACCATGTGGATGCCGGGGGCGAGGAGCTGGGCGAGGTCGGTTTCCGGGGTGGCGCGGTCGATCGCCGCGCCGTCCGGCGTGGTGAGCAGGAGGATGCCGTCCGGCGCCAGGCGGGCGCGCAGCTCGGCGAGCAGGGCGGCGGGGCGCTGGACGTGCTCGATCACCTCGGTCGCGGCGATGACGTCCCATGGCGCGGCATCGGGCAGGGCGTCGGGGAAATAGCCGTCGACGATGTCGAGGCCGAGATCGGCGGCGCCGACGCGGGCCATCGGCGAGGGGTCGATGCCGAGGCAGGTCCAGCCCATCGCGTGGCGGGCGAAATCGAGGCCGAACCCGTAGCCGCAGCCGATTTCGAGGCAGCGCGTGCCGGGCTTGCGGGCGATGCGGCCGAGCAGGCGGGTGATGGCGACGAGGCCGGCGCCGTGCTGGATGTGGAACTGGTGCCAGCCCCAGTCCATCACGTCGGGGTCGCCATAGTTGGGGACGCGCAGCGGCGGGTAGAAGCGGGCGGTGCAGGCGGGGCAGGCGAGCACCGGCTTGCGGTCGCCGCGGGGCAGCTTGGGCGCGGTCCAGGCGACGTCGAGCAGGCGGGGCTTGGGGCCCTCGGCGCCGCAGTTCGGGCAGACGAGATCCTGCGGCGCCGCCGGCGCGTCCGGCCAGTGGACGCGGATCGCCGGGGCGGTGGCGGGCTGGGGGGGGCTGGTCGTCATCTCCGGCAGATGGGCGCGCGCCGGTTACGCGAACAGGGCCGGGACGCGGGCGCGGAGGGCGGCGTCCAGCTCCGCGCGGCGGGCCCAGAGGGCGCGGTACCAGTCGGTCCGGGCGCGGACCTGGTAGGCGAGCATCCGGTTCGCGGCGACCTCGGCGCGGGCGGAATCGGCGAGGCGGCGGGCGGCCTCGGGATAGGCGAGCAGGCGGAGGAGCTGCATGCGCAGATGGTCGGGCGAGGTGAAGATCAGGCCGGTCTCGCCGTCGCGCAGCGAGTCGCCGTAGACCACCGGGCTCGCCAGGGGAACGACGCGGGCGGCGCCGGCCTCGATGTATTTCAGGTCGGACTTGCCGCGGTTGAAGGGCGTGTCGGCCAGCGGCATGAAGCTGATCTCGCAGCCGGCGAGGCGGCTGCGATAGGTCGCGTAGTCGGAGATCGGCACGAATTCCTTGTTCGGCGTCTCCAGCGCGTCGAAGAAGGCGCGGTCGTGCATGACGAGCAGGTGCAGCCTGGGGCCGACGGCGCGCAGCACCTCGTTCAGCACGGGCATGAAGGGCGCCCAGTCCTCCTCGCGGTTGAGGGCGCCGAAGAACAGGGTCAGGCGGTCGGGGTTGGCGAAGTTGGCCGGCGGGTCGAGCGCGCGGATCGCGTTGGGGAAGACCGCGACCTCGGGATTCCAGGCGGCGAGGGTGGCGGCGAGCGGCTCGGTGCTGGTCTGGATCGCGTGGACGCCGGTGAAGGAGAGCAGCTCGGCGACATCGATGCCGCGGGCGGCGAGGAAATCGGGGTGGTCGTCGAACTCGGTGACGACGAGGAAGCCGCGATCGATCAGCGCGCGCAGGCGGGCGCGGCCGGAGTCGCCGACCAGCAGCGGGCGGTGCAGCACGGCGATGTGCGGCGCGCCCTCGATCATTGGGGCGATCTCGGCTTCCTGGCGGACGACGCTGAAGACGGTGGGGTCGCTCGCCAGCGCCGCCGCCGGCTCGATGACGCGGACATCGGAGACGCCGCCCTGCGGCGGCAGCATGGTGGAGGCGACGACCAGGCGCTCGCGCGGGGCGAGGCTGGCGCGCCAGACGAACTGCACGGGGGTGGCGCGGCCGAGATATTCCGCCGGATCGACGCCGATCGCGGCGAGGCCGGGGCGCATCGCCTCGACGAAGCGGGCGGCGGCGGCGGCATCGCTCGGGCGGGAGCGGACGTCGCACGGGGTGAGGCCGGCGCGTTCGAGCAGGGCGCGCATGGTGCGCGGGGTGAAGAAGCGCAGATGCGTGCGGTCGAGCAGGCCGCGCTCGTCATAGTCGAACCGGCCGGCGAACAGCCGGTAGGCGATGCTCCAGTGCTCGACATTGGGGAAGCAGACGACCACCGCGCCGCCGGGGTTGAGGTGGCGGACATGGCGGGCGAGCACGGCCCAGGGATCGGCCAGGTGTTCCAGCACGTCGCCATAGACCAGGACATCGACGCCGCCGGAGAGGTCGAAGGGCAGGTCCTCGGCCTGGATGTCGCAGCGGGCGACCTCGGTGAGGCGGGTGCGGGCGATGGCGAGCGCCGCCTCGTCGGTATCGATGCCGAGCACGCGGGCGGCGGGGTTGAGGCGGAGATAGGCGGCGCCGAGCGCGCCGCCGCTGCAGCCGATGTCGATCACCGTCCGCGCGTCCAGCGGAATGGCGGCGAGCAGCTCGGGATTGGCGAAGTCGGGGTAGGCGCCGGCCATGGCGAGTTCGGGCGGCGCGTCGCCGGCCGTGGCGCCGGCGGTCAATTCATCCATCGGAAAACTCCCTGTCCTGCTCAAAATCCTGCTCAAATTCAGGGTTCGCGGCCAATTGCGAAACGCTGCCGCGACCCACGCCATGATACACGAAACCGGCGGCGCGAATCGCCGCCGGGTCGAAAATGTTGCGCAGGTCGACGATCAGCCGGCCCTGCATCCGCGCCGCGAGCCAGGCCGGGGCCAGGGCGCGGAACTCGTTCCATTCGGTGACGGCGACCAGCACCGCCGCCCCCTCGATCGCCGCCTCGGCGGTTTCGGCGTAGCGCACCGCGGCGGGCAGCAGGGGCTTCGCCGCCGCCATCGCCGCCGGATCATAGGCGATGATGTCGGCGCCGTCATCCGCGAGCGCCTCGATCAGCGGGATCG
>NZ_AFPR01000075.1:0-59921 GCF_000219295.1 Acidiphilium sp. PM | reverse complement strand
AACGACATGCGCTGGCTCGCCTCCGGCCCCCGCTGCGGCATCGGCGAACTCCTGCTCCCCGAGAACGAGCCAGGCTCCTCGATCATGCCCGGCAAGGTGAACCCGACCCAGTGCGAGGCGCTGGTGATGGTCTGCATCCAGACGATCGGCGATGACGCGGCGGTTGCCTTCGCCGGCAGCCAGGGCAATTTCGAGCTGAACGCGATGCGGCCGCTGATCATCAACAACGTGCTCCGCACCTGCCGGACCATGACGGAAGCCTGCACCGCCTTCCGCCGGTTTTCGGTGGAGGGGACCGCGCTGAACCGCGCGCGGATCGACGAACAGCTCGGCCGCTCGCTCATGCTGGTCACCGCGCTGAGCCCGGAAATCGGCTATGATCGCGCCGCCGCGATCGCTCATCACGCGGCGGAACACGGCCTGACGCTGCGCGAAGCGGCAACCGGCTATGGCGGCGTCGACCCCGCGACGTTCGACCGGCTCTGCGACCCGGCAAAACTCGTGGGCTCAGGACTGGCGGGCGCCTGATCCAGCCCGGCAAAGACAGGCTCCGCCGCGCGCATCCTGGCCGCCAGCGCATCGGCAACGGCGCGGATGCGCGGCACGTCGCGCGTATCCTCGTGCTGCACCAGCCAGATTTCCCGCTCCGGCAGCGGCGGTGAATCGATCCGCGTCAACCCCGCGCCGGCGGCGACGTGGTGCCCGAGAACGGCGATGCCCAGCCCGGCGCGGGCGGCGGCGAGCTGGCTTACCCGGCTGTCGGTCCTGAGGGCGACGGATGCCTTCGGCGCCATCGCCGCCAGCGCGTCGAGCTCCGGATAGGCGCCGGTCTCGTCGCGCGACAGGATGAGCCGATGGCCCTCGCCCTGGCTGCCCGGCCAGGCCGGCACGCTGCGCGCGGCAAGATAGGTTTCGCTCGCATATAGGCCGAACGATACCGTGCCGATTCGCCGCCCCCGCAACGACTGCCCACGCGGCCGCGCGAGACGGAGGGCGAGATCGGCCTCGCGCGCAGCGAGCGAGAGGGTACGGTCATCGGCGATCAGTTCCACCACGATGCCCGGATAGCGGTCGGCAAGATCGGCCAAGGCGGGCATCAGCACGGAGGGCGCAAAATCGCTCACCGTCGTCAGGCGCACGGTGCCTTCCAGCCGCACATCCCGCCCGCTCACCGCCCGCTCGGCCGCCAGCGCCGCCGTCTCCATTCGCTCCACCTCGGCGCGCGCCGCCTCACCGGCGGCGGTCAGCCGGAAGCCGCGCGGCGTGCGTTCCAGCAGCCGCACACCGGCCCGCGCCTCCAGCGCCGCGAGCCGCCGTCCCATCGTCGATTGCCGTACGCCCAGCCGCCGCGCCGCCGCCGACAGCGTGCCCTCGCGGGCTATGGCGAGAAAGCTGCGCAGATCGTCCCAATCCATCGTCACTCCTATGCGAATCCGCATGACGATAACCAAAGAATTGGATATTAACCAACCATTCTCGCATGGTTATCTGGAGGGTGAAGGAGATTACGCACATGGACTCGACAATCGACACCCGAACCGCCGGCTACGGCGCCCTGCTGCTCCGGCTGACTCTGGGTTTCCTGTTCTTCGCCCATGACTGGCTGAAATACGCCATCTTCACACCTGCCGGGACGGAACATTTCTTCGCCAGCCTCGGTCTGCCGGGCTGGTTCGGCCTGTTCGTCATGCTGTGGGAACTGGCGGCCGGCATCGCGCTGGTGCTCGGGATATGGGCGCGGCTCGCCGCGCTACTGATCGTGCCGGACCTGATCGGCGCCATCGCGCTGGTACACATCCATAACGGGTTCTATTTCACGGCGAAGGGCGGCGGATGGGAATATCCCGCGTTCTGGGCCATCGCCCTCGTGGTGCTCGCCCTGATCGGCGATGGTCCTTATGCCCTCGTGCCCACACCGTTCGGCCGGAGGACCGCGTGATGCAACCCTCGCTCTTCGTCAGCCATGGCTCGCCGATGCTGGCACTCACCGAAACCCCGGCGAGGATGTTCCTCGCCGGACTTTCCGCCACCCTGCCCAGACCGCGCGCCATTCTCGTCGTCTCCGCGCATTGGGAGACGGCAGAGCCGATGGTCAATGCGGTGGCCCGCAACGAGACCATCCACGATTTCTTCGGCTTCCCCCGCGCGCTCTACGAACTTTCCTATCCCGCGCCGGGCGATGCGGCGCTGGCGCAGCGCATTGCCGGGCTGCTCGGCGAGGCCGGTTTTCCCACCGGGCTCGACCCCGCGCGCGGCCTCGACCACGGCGCCTGGGTGCCGCTGCTGCTGGCCTGGCCCGCGGCCGACATCCCTGTACTCCAGCTCTCGGTACAGACCCGGCTTGGCCCGCGCCACGCCTTCGACATCGGCCGGGCGCTGGCGCCGCTGCGGCGTGACGATGTGCTGATCGTCGGTTCCGGCAGTTTCACTCACGACCTGCGGCGCTTCCGCGGCCAGGCGGTCGACGCGCCGGAGGCGGAGGATGTGACGGCGTTCAGCGCCTGGATGGACGCGGCCATTGCCGGCAACGACATCGCCGCCCTGCTCGACTATCGCGCCCGCGCGCCGCATGCGCGCGACGAACACCCGACCGAAGAGCATCTGCTGCCGCTCTTCACCGCGATCGGCGCCGGAGAGGGCAGCGCGGCGCGGCGGCTGCACAACTCGACCGAGCACGCGATCCTGCGGATGGACGCCTACGGGTTCGGCCTGCCGGCCTGATACCGCACCGCCCAGCGCAGCGGAATCAGCGAGGCGAGCAGCAGCAGGCCGGCGACGACGAGGGCGGTGCCCGAGCGCGGCACGTCCGCCGTGCCGTCAGGCCCCAGCGTCGCCGCGTAGATCGTGGTGAACAGCAACGGGCCGACCAGCGCGGTCAGCCCGTTCAGGCTGGCGAGCAACCCCTGCAGCCGCCCCTGCTCGCGCCCGCCAATCCGGTGCGCCATGATCCCCTGCACCGCGGGCATCGCCAGCCCCCAGGCCGAGAGAACCGGTACGCCGATCCAGAAAATCCGCGAATCGGGCGCGAGACCGAACAGCACAAACCCCGCGGCGCCGCCGATCAGGCCAAGGATAAGCGTTCTCGGCTCGCCAAGCCGGCGCACCATCGGCCCGACCACAACGCCGCCGACCACGGCAAACCCGACCCCGGCGGCGGCAAGGGTGGCGCCGATCAACTGCGGGCGCCAGCCGAACCGCTCCTGCACGTAAAGCACCATGACCGAAGGCACCGCCTGCAGCGCGAGCGTGCCGAGCGCATAGATCGTCGCGGGCGCGGCCACGCCCGGCCGGCGATAGAAGCGCAGCGCATCCAGCGGGTTGAGGCCCCGCCAGCCGATCCGCCGGCGGCGGCGCGGCGCGAGCGATTCCGGCAGCGCCACCAGACCGTAGAGGAAGTTGGCGAGGGAAAGACCTGCTGCGAACCAGAACGGCAGGCGCAACGAAACTGCGCCGAGCAGACCGCCCAGCGCCGGTCCGAGCACAAAGCCGATCGCCGCGGCAACGCCCGAGACGCCGAACGCCGCCGCCCGCCGCTCGGGCGGCGTGACATCGGAAATATATGCATTCGCGGCGGCGATGTTGGCCGACGAAGCGCCGGAGAGAATCCGCCCGGCGAGCAGCCAGCCGACCGATGGGGCCAGCGCCATCACGGTGAAATCCACCGCCTGGCCGAGGCAGGACAGCAGGATCACCGGCCGCCGGCCGAACCGGTCGGACAGCGCGCCAAGCATCGGCGAGGCAATGAACTGCATCGCCGCCCAGGCGGCACCGAAGGCGCCGAACACATGCGCGCTCAGCCCGGCGCCCCCGCCGACCAGCCCGGTGATGAGCGCGGGCAGGACCGGCAGCACGATCGCCATGGCCAGCATGTCCAGCAGGATCGTGGCCATGATGAAGCCGAAAGCGGCCCCGCGCCTGCGGGACGTGGAACCGCTCATCGACACTGGCGCGAAAGACGCACCATCCCTCAGGCGTAGTCGGCGCTGGTGGTCACGTCGCGCGTGCGGTCCGACTTGATGGCGTGGAACACCGGCGATAGCGCGGTGGCCACGATCACGTTCACGACGAAGGTGGCCAGCGCAATGTAGCACGGATAGGTCATCCCACCGATGTGGAACGGATAGATCGCGCCCTTGAGATGGTTCAGCAACGCGAAATGCGTCGCAAGGCCGATGCCCACCGCCCAGCCGACCAGCAACGCCCATCCGTTGTAGAACCGGGTGAACAGGCTGAATACGATGGCCGGAAAGATCTGGATCATCCACATGCCGCCAAGCAGCTGCAACTGGATCGCGTACTTCAGCGGCAGGCCGAAGATGAACAGCAGCGCTCCGATAATCATCACGATCGAGAACAGCTTGGCGATCTGCGATTCCGCCGCCGCCGATACGCCGGGGGAGACGAATTCCTTCCAGATGTCGCGCGTGAAGATGTTCGCCGAGGCAATCGCCATGATCGCGGCAGGCACCAGGGCGCCGATCGCGATGGCGGCAAAGGCAATGCCGACAAACCAGCCCGGCAAGGTATGGATCAGCAGCGCCGGCACGGCGAAACTCGGCCCATAGGCTTTGAAGCCCGCGGCGAACTGGGGCAGCGCGGAAACGCCGGCTGCCACCGCCATGGCGCCGAGCAGGGTGATCAGGCCGAGCATCAGCGAATAGGCCGGCAGGATCACCGCGTTTTTTCGCACCGTCTCGCTCGAGCGCGACGACAGGATGCCGGTCAACGCGTGGGGATACAGGAACAGCGCCATCGCCGAGCCGAGTGCCAGCGTCGCATAGCCAGAATAAAGCCCGGTGGTATGCGGGCCTGGCTTCGGCAGCAGCAGCTTGGTGGAGGCGATCTTCGCGAAAATATGTCCGAACCCGCCCAGCGAGGCCGGGATCGCGAAGATCGCCACGATGATGGTGAGGTAGATCAGCGTGTCCTTGACCACAGCGATCATCGCCGGCGCGCGAAGGCCCGACGTGTAGGTGAAGGCGGCAAGCACGAGGAAGGCCAGGATCAGCGGGAGATGACTGCCGAACCCGGTACCGAGGTTGAACGCGCCGATGACCACCTGCATGCCGACAAGCTGCAACGCGATATAGGGCATGGTCGCGATGATGCCGGTGATACCCACCGCAAGCGCAAGCCAGCGGTTGCCATAGCGGCCTCTGACAAACTCTGGACCGGTGACAAAACCGTATTTGGCGGCAACCCGCCACATTTTCGGAAACACAACATACAGGATCGGATAGGCGACGATGGTGTATGGCACCGCGAAGAAGGCGATGGCGCCTGCGCCGAACATCAGCGCGGGCACGGCAATGAATGTATAGGCCGTATAAAGATCGCCGCCGATCAGGAACCAGGAAATCAGCGTGCCGAACTGGCGGCCGCCAAGCCCCCATTCGTGAAGCTGGTCGAGGTCACCGCCGCGCCAGCGTGCAGCGAAGAACCCCAGGATGAGAACGCCGACCACGAGGACGGCGAAGACGATACCGGCTATGAGCATGGCGACGTTCCTTAGCTTTCGGCGCGCCAGACGATCCAGATGATGACCGACGAGATCACCACCCAGGCGAGCTGGTACCAATAGAAAAAGGGAAAGCCTAGCACGGCGGGCTTGGCATGATTGAAGAACGGCACCCAGAGCGTTGCCACGAAAGGCACAAGCAACAGGAGCCGCCAAGGCGTTGAGCGCGGCTTGCGCTCTGAATTTTCCTCGGCCACGACATCTCTCCGCATAAAGTGATGTTCGTTTTTATGAAAAACGTCATCGCTCTTTAGGCGCACTTGCCTCTGACAGGCAAGCATTCATGCCATACGAGACGCCATCAGCCGCGCCGCCCGCAGGATCGCCGAAAGATCGCCAAGAGCCGTATCGAAATCGTTGTTTTCGATGATGAAATCGAATTCGCCCTGATGCGCGAGTTCGTCCTCGGCCTCCTCCATCCGCATCGCGATCGCGGCGGGATCATCGCCACGCGCCACAAGGCGGCGATGAAGTTCCTCAAGGCTGCTCGTGCGGATGAATACGCCAACCACATCGCGCGGCAGCGCGGCCCTGAGCTGGCGAAAGCCCTGCCAGTCGATATCGAACAGGATGTCCCGGCCCGCCGCCAGCATCTCCCCGACATGCGCGCGCGGCGTGCCGTAGGACCGGCCGAACACCGTCGCATACTCAAGGAATTCGCCTGCCGCGACCATGCCCGCAAACTGTTCCGGGGTGCGGAAGAAATAATGCACCCCCTCCTGCTCGCCATCGCGCGGCGCGCGGGTGGTGGCGCTGATCGACAGCGACAGCCGTGAATCACCGGCAAGCAACGCCCGAGAGAGCGACGTCTTGCCGGCGCCAGAAGGCGCTGCAAGCACGAGGCAGAGGCCGCGCCTATTCAATGTTCTGAACCTGTTCGCGCAGCTGCTCGATCGTTGCCTTGAGGTCGAGCCCGATGGCGGTCAGTTGCAGCGACGCCGACTTGCTGCACAGCGTGTTCGCCTCGCGGTTGAATTCCTGCATCAGGAAATCGAGTCGGCGGCCGACCGGCGCCGACTCGGCGAGTAACGCATGCGCCGCCTCGACATGCGCATCCAGCCGGTCAAGTTCCTCGCGCACGTCAGATTTCGTGGCGAGCAGCGCGACTTCCTGGGCCAGCCGCTCCTGCGGCACCGGGTCGGAATCGCCGAGCAGATCGGCCAGCGCGCCCTGCAGCCGGGCGCGGTGCTGAGCCGCCTGTTCCGGTGCATGAGCACGCGCCGCGGCGACCAGGCGGCGGATCGCGCCGAGCAGGTCCGCGGCGATTACGGCAAGCCGACCGCCCTCGTCACGCCGCGCACAATCGAGCGCTTCAATGGCAACATCGAAGCCGGCGGCCAGAGTGGCGGCAAGAGCCTCTTGCCGGGCGGCCTCCGCATCTTCCGCGACATCCTCGGCGGGAGCGGGACGGATGACGCCAGGCAAGGCCAACAGCGCCTCGGCGCGCGGCACCATCGCACCCGGAATCCGCTCCGACAATGCAAGCGCATGGCACAGGAGCCCTTCCAGCGCCGCCTCGTCCACCATCATCGCCGCCTGGGACTCGCGCTTCAACGTCAGCGTGGCGGACACATTACCGCGCTTCAACCGCTTGCCGGCCACCTCGCGCAGCGCCGGCTCGAGCCCATCCAGCCCCGCGGGCAGGCGCAACCGAAGATCGAGCCCGCGACCGTTCACGCTGCGGATTTCCCAGACGAAACTGGCATTGTCGTGGCTGCCCGCGTGGCGGGCAAAGCCGGTCATCGAGGCAAGGGTGGAGGTCATGGACGCAACGTTTCGCGCACATGATCAAGTGCGACAAGCCTCCCCTCGCGCTCGATATGCCAGAACGTCCAGCCATTGCAGCTTGCGGCGTTCTGAACCGCGGCACCGACCTGATGGATCGAGCCGCGATGCGCGCCGGCGATGATGCTGGCATCCGCCGCGACCGTGGCGCTCACCCGCCGCAGCCTGTCATGCAGCAATGTGCCTGGCGGGACCAAGCCGCGCTCGACCAGCACGCCGAAGGCGATACGCGGCGCCTCTCTGCGGCTCGGCATCGGCCTGGTCAGATGCGCCGGCGCCGCCCGCATTTCCCGCAGCCGCGCCCAGCCGGCCTCGACGTAGGCGGGATGACGCTCGATGCCGATGAAATGCCGGTTGAGCCGCTTGGCCACCGTCGCCGTCGTCGCGGTACCAGAAAACGGGTCCAGCACCACGTCGTCCGGGTTGGTCGCGGCCAGGATTACGCGGTGCAGCAGGGCCTCCGGCTTCTGGGTCGGGTGCAGCTTGAGGCCGTGCTGGTTGCGCAGCCGCTCGCCGCCGGTGCAGAGCGGAATCGTCCAGTCGCTGCGCATCTGGGTATCGTCGTTGAGCGATTTCATCGCCTGATAGTTGAACCGGTAACGCGATTTCGGCTCCCGCGCCGCCCAGATCAGCGTTTCGTGCGCATTCGTGAAGCGCCGGCCGCGGAAATTCGGCATCGGGTTGGTCTTGCGCCAGATCACGTCGTTGAGAATCCAGAACCCGAGATCCTGCATGATCGCGCCGAGGCGGAAAATGTTGTGATAGGAGCCGATCACCCAGATCGTCGCGTCCTTGTGCATCAGCCGCCGCGCCTCAGAGAGCCAGGCGCGCGAGAATTCGTCATAGGCCGCGAAATCGGTGAACTTGTCCCAGTCGTCGTCAACACCGTCGACCACACTGTCATCCGGCCGGCGCAATTCGCCACGGAGTTGCAGGTTGTAGGGCGGATCGGCGAAGACGCAGTCGATCGACGCATCCGGCAGCATGCGCATCATCTCGACGGCATCGCCAAGCAGAAGCTGATCGAGCGGCAATTCGCGAACGGCGGTCAAGGGCAATTTGGGCCTCGGTCTGTCTCTCCCCCCTATACCTGACGAACGCGCCGTGGTCGCGTCAATGGCTGATGCGCACCCGGACCGACCTTGCGGCTTGCATCCGGGGTCAAATCAGCCATCCTGACGCCAGCAGAGCGGAGGATTCCATGCCCTACGAGATGATTGTGACCGAAACCGACGGCGCCGTGGCCGTCATCCGGCTGAACCGCCCGGAGTCGCTGAACGCGCTGTGCGACCAGTTGATGAGCGAACTCGCCGACGCCTTGCGCGGCTTCGATTCCGACAAGTCAATCCGCTGCATCGTGCTCACCGGATCGGACAGAGCGTTCGCCGCCGGCGCCGACATCAAGGAAATGCAGAACCGTAGCTGGCCCGAAACCGGCCTCGACGATTTCATCGGAAAATCATGGGAAGTCGTTACCACGACGCTCAAGCCGGTGATCGCGGCGGTATCGGGCTATGCGCTCGGCGGCGGATGCGAGTTGGCGATGATGTGCGACATCATCATCGCGGCCGACACGGCGAAGTTCGGCCAGCCGGAAATCGCCATCGGCGTGATCCCCGGTGCCGGCGGCACCCAGCGCCTGACCCGCGCCATCGGGAAATCCAAGGCGATGGAGATGATCCTGACCGGCCGGATGATGGATGCCGAAGAAGCCGAACGCGCCAACCTCGTCGCCCGCGTGGTGCCGGCCGCGGACCTGATGCCGGAGGCGATGAAGCTAGCCAGGCGCATCGCCGGCATGTCTCCCGTCGCCCTCCTCCAGGCCAAACGCAGCATCAACGCCGCCTTCGAGACCATGCTGGCCGAGGGTGTGAGATACGAGCGGGCGAGCTTCCTTCCGCTGTTCGGCACACCCCACCAGCGCGAAGGCATGGCGGCCTTCATCGAGAAGCGCAAGCCGGACTTTTCATAGCTCCCGCACGGCTCAGACAGGGAACTGGACGGAGAACAGCCGGTCGGAGAGGCCGTCCAGCTTTCTACCAACCGCCCCCTGCCGCCTTTGCTGCGATTGCTGCCAGCGTCTTGCAGAGCGGGGTCAGGACGGCCGAGCACCACGGCAGGGTTGCCTTCCGCCGAGGCCGCAAGACCTGCCCCGTTTCGGAGATCGCACGCAAGCCGCAACCCGGTGAACTGCGAGCGCCGGCCCGGGTGAAGGAACTTGGGCTAGGTCGGGCGCACGCACCCATTTGATGTTGCCATCGAAGTGCTGCGGACAATTATCTGATTTATAATGAACTTCCTGCTATATCCCCCGATCGCGCAGGCAACGGGACAGAATCCTGGGATGGGGGCGACAGGCGCTTGCGGTCTATTGCCGGACGTCACCCGCGATATCATCGAGGCGCAGGTCGCCGGCAGCGGTCTCCGACTCCCCGGTTGTCAACAGCGCCCCAGTCCAGCGCGGATACGCATCGGCGAATCCTCCCAATGCCCGGGATCGGGAAGCAGGTCGCAGTTTGTCAGGACGCTTTGACGTGAACTGGTTGGCCTCAGGCAGTGCCCGGCACACCTTTCGATGTCGAATACTCGAAATGCAGCGCCTCGTCCGGATGCACGATCGGATGGATTGCGTGAGCCGCCATCGCCGCTTCTGAGAAGCCCTGCAGGATCAGCTTGAGTTTGCCCGGATACTGCGCAACGTCGCCAATCGCGAAAATGCCGCGCGTGCTGGTCTCGCAGGTCGAGGGGGTCACAAGAACGTGATGAAGCGAAAGCTCAAGCCCCCAGGTCGCAACCGGCCCGAGATCGGTGGCGAGACCGAAGAACGGCAACAGCACATCGGCCTCGAGATGCCGGGTTGCGCCGTCGAGATCGGCGACCTCGACCGTGCGCAGCGCACCATCGGCGCCATGCAGTGCGTGCAACTGATAGGGAATGACGAGGTCGATGTCGCCCCGCGCCGCCGCTTCGGCCAATTGCGCGGCACTTTCGGGCGCGGCACGAAATTTCGGCCGCCGGTGGACCACGGCGATGCTCGATGCAATCCCGCACAGCGCCAGCGCCCAGTCCACCGCCGAGTCGCCACCGCCGGCGATCACCACCCGCTTGCCGCGCAACGCCTCGCGCCGCTTCACGTAATACTGCACCGCACCGCTCGCCTCGTAGGCGGCGAGTCCCTCCAGCGGCGGACGGTTCGGGCCGAATGCCCCCGCACCGGCTGCGATGATGATGGCCTTCGCGCGGACGATGTCGCCCAGGTCGGTGCCGATCGTGAAATCGCCCGAACTGCCGGAAATCGCCGTCACGAGCCGGCCGAGCAGGCGCGGCGCGGCGAAGGGCGCGATCTGCCGCTCCAGATTCTCGATCAACCCTGCCGCCTCGATCGCCGGCAGGGCGGGAATGTCGTAGATCGGCTTTTCCGGATAGAGCGCCGCACACTGGCCGCCCACCTCGCCCAACGCGTCGATCAGCACGGTGCCGAGCTTCAGCATCCCGCACTCGAAAACGGCGAACAGGCCGGCTGGGCCCGCGCCGATAATGGCCACATCGGTGGTGATCGTCTCTGCCATGCCCCATGCCTAGCCGAAACCGCGCCCGGGTCAACTTGCAAAGACGATCTGATCGGGCAGGATCGCGCCATGGCGATTCGGAAGATGACGCTTGGCAGCGAGGCCGAGACCGTCGCTCTCGCGCAGGCGATGGCCGCGCGGGCACGGGCGGGCGATGCGCTTCTGCTCTCGGGAAATCTGGGCGCGGGAAAATCGACCTTTGCCCGCGCCTTCATCCGCGCCCGCGCGGGCGATGCCTCGCTCGATGTGCCGAGCCCGAGTTTCACCCTGGTACAGACCTACGAACTTGACCCGCCGGTGACGCATTTCGACCTCTGGCGTCTCACCGGACCGGACGACGTCGCCGAACTCGGGCTGGATGCCGCCTTGGCCGGCATTGCCCTCATCGAGTGGCCAGACCGGCTCGGCCCGCTTGCCCCGCGCGAGGCGATCACGCTCGCGCTGGGCTGGGGCGAGGGCAATACCCGCACGGCTACCGCGTCCGGGCCGGATGCGCTGCTCGAAAGGCTCATGCGATGACGCCCCATGTGCGTTTCATCAGCGCTGACCGTCCGTTCCTGCCCGAACTCGCCCGCGCGTGGCTCGATGAGGCGACGCGTGACGGGCGCGATCCGGCCGATGGCGTGTTGTTCCTGCCCACCCGCCGCGCCGCCCGCGCCGCCGCCGCCGCCTTTCTCGACGCCAAGGGCGGACCACTGATCATGCCCCGCATCGCCGCCATCGGGGCGGCGGATGAAGCCGCACTCGGCATCCTCGCCGGGCTCGACCTGCCGCCGGCGATCACGGCCGAGGAACGCCGGGCGATCCTCGCCAGGCTCATCCTCGGCATGGGCGGGCGCGACGGCGCGCCGACCACCCTCGCCGCCGCGCTCCTGCTCGCGGACGATCTCGCCTTGCTGCTCGACACCGCCGCCCAGGCTGAGATCGACCTTGCGGAGACGCTGCCCGGAATCGTGGCGCCGGACCTTGCGGAACACTGGCAGCGCACGCTGGATTTCCTCTCGATCGTGACAAGGACATGGCCTGCCATTCTCGCCGAACGCGGTGCTGTCGATCCGGCGGTCCGCCAGCGCATGCTGATCGACGCGCAAGCCGAACGCTGGCGCCTCACGCCGCCGGCGCATCCGGTCTGGCTCGCCGGGCTTGCCGCGGCCCCCCCGGCCCTCGGGCGCCTCGCGAGAGTCGTCGCGGGCCTGCCGCACGGTTGCGTGGTGCTGCCGGGGTTCGATCCCGATCTGCCCGATAATGCCTGGTCGATGCTCGATCACACGCCGACCCACCCCCAGGCCGGACTGAACCGCCTTGCCGAAGCGATCGGCGTGCGACGCGAAGAGGTTGCACCTCTGCGAGAAGGCGGTGCAACCGGCCGCGAGACACGGGTTGCACTCCTGCGCCGCGCCTTTTTGCCCACGGCGCCGGCGGCGGATATTGCCGCCGCATCGGCCGACGGACTCTGGCGACTCGATGCAGCGGACGAGCAGGACGAGGCGCGTGCCATCGCGCTGACCCTGCGCCACGCGCTCGAAACGCCAGGGCGTCACGCCGCGCTGGTTACGCCGGATCGCGGCCTGGCCCAGCGTGTCGCCGCCGAACTCGAACGGCTCGGTATTCGCGCCGACGACAGCGCAGGGGAGCGACTTGCGGACACACCGCCCGCGGTGCTGCTGCGCCTGCTCGCCGCCGCCGCCGCGAGCGACTACGATGCCGTGCCGCTTCTGGCGCTGCTGAAACACCCCCTGGTCAATGCCGGCCTGCCGGCGGGACGATGCCGCGCCCTCGCCCGTCGGCTAGACCTGCTGCTCCGCGCCGCCCTGCCCGGCCCCGGCTTTTCGGCCATGCGCCATGCCGCCGATCACTCAACCAAACCGGACGAGGCGCTTTCGACCTTTCTCGCCGACCTGCAGGTCAGCCTTCGCCCGCTGTCGCTCGGCCCGGCGAAGACGTCGCCGGCCAGCCTTCTCGCCGGGTTGGTGGAGGCAGCGGAGGCGATCGCCGACGAACTCTGGACCGGCGAGGCCGGGGCGGCGCTGTCAGAACATCTCGCCGTTCAGATCGCAGCGCTCGATGCCCTGCCGGATATCGAGGCGACGGAACTCGTGCCGTTGCTCGACGCGGTGCTCGGCAACGCCCGGCTGCGCCGCCCCAGAGCGCGCGACGCCAATCCGCGCGTCGCGATCTGGGGCATGATGGAGGCGCGATTGCAACGGGTCGACACGCTCGTTCTCGGCGGGCTGGTCGAGGGCGTGTTTCCGGCCGAACCAGAGCCAGGCCCCTGGCTTTCGCGCCCAATGCGGCGCGCCGCGCGGTTGCCGGACGATGCCGAGCGGATCGGCGAGGCCGCGCACGATCTCGGCATCCTGATCGCCTCATGCGACGAGGTGATCCTGTCGGCGCCGCGCCGGCGGGGCCGCGCGCCGGCGGTACCTTCGCGCTTTCTGGCGCGGATCGACCTTGCGTTGCGCGGGGCCGGCAGCGCACTGAAGCAACATCCCGCCAGCCACTGGTCGACCAGGCTCGACCAGCCGACACTGCGGATTGCCCGGCCCCGGCCGGAACCGCGCCCGCCGGCCCGTGCAAGGCCCATCTCCTATTCGATCTCGAAAGTCACGACGCTGCTGAGCGACCCCTATGCGATCTATGCCGGCGAGGTCTTGGATCTGCACACGCTCAACCCGCTGCAGGCGGAAACCGATGCGGCACTGTTCGGCACTATCACCCATGATGCGCTGAAAGCGGTGACCCGCACGCCGGACTGGGCGTCCGCGCCGGATGCGGCGGCACGACTCGCCCACGCATTTACCTCGGAACTGCGCGGCAAGCGCCTGCGCCGTGCGCTGGAGGCGTTCTGGCTCGTGCGGCTCGAACGGATCGCCGAATGGATCGTCGAGATCGAGCGCGGCAGGCTTGCCGACCTGGGCAAGGCGGATGGCATCAAGGTGGAACTACCCGGCGAATGGCGGTTCGGCCATTTCACGGTGAAGGGGCGTGCCGACCGGATCGAACGCCGGGGCGAGACCCTCGCGATCATCGATTACAAGACCGGCAGTCCACCCGCTGACAAGGCGGTGGAGGCAGGCAGCGCGCCACAATTGCCGATCGAGGCGGTCATCGCGGAGGCCGGTGGCTTTCCCGGCTTCACCGGCAAAGTAACGGAACTCGCCTACTGGAAACTGTCGGGCGGCGCCACGGAAGGTGAAACGCGCGCGCTGTTCGGCGGCAATGCCGGGCCACTCCGGGCGGTGATCGACGCGGCGCGTACGCAGATCCCTGCCCTGCTCGCCTATTATGCTGACCCGGCGACACCGTTTCTCGACGCGCCGCATCCGGGCCGCAAACCCTATGACCAGCCCTTCGCCGGCATTTCCCGGCGCGCCGAATGGCAGGAGGACGCATGAGCGGCGCGATCGCAGCAGCCGAGGCGGCGCAACGCGCGGCCTCCGACCCTTCCGTCTCGGCCTTCGTCGGCGCTTCGGCCGGCTCGGGCAAGACCAAACTGCTGACCGACCGGCTGCTGCGGCTGATGCTCTCCGGTGCCACGCCGAGCCGCATTCTCTGCCTCACCTTCACCCGCGCCGCCGCCGCCGAGATGGCGATCCGCCTCCGCCGGCGGCTCGGTGACTGGGCGATCGCCACGGACGAAACTCTCGATGCCGATCTCGCGGCGCTGGACATGCCGGCGGATACCGGGACGAGGCATCGAGCAAGGATGCTGTTCGGCCAGGTGCTCGACCTGCCGGGCGGCCTGCGGATCGACACGGTTCACGCCTTCTGCCAGTCGCTGCTGCGCCGCTTTCCACTGGAAGCGCAGATCTCGCCACATTTCGCCGTCGCCGATGAGGCCGAAGCCGCAGTCCGCCGCCGCGGCGCGCGCGAGGCCGTGCTCGGCGATGACAGCCGCGCCGCCGAAGCCGCGCTGCGTCTGCTCGCGGGGCAGATTTCGGAAACCGATTTCGCCGGACTGACCGACCGGATGCTGACCGATGCGCAGGCCCGCCTTGCCCGACTCGTGAGCCGCCACCCAGATGCCGGCATCATCGCGGCGATGCAGGCAGCGGCCCTCGATGCTCCGGATGACGACGAGGAAACGATCCGCCGCGCGATCGTCGAATTCGACGATCGCGAGATCCGTGGCGCTCTTTCCATCATCAAGGATCGGAGCTCGACGAAGGCGTGTGAAAAGGCGGGCGAACTGCTCAGCTGGCTGAAGCTCGAAACAGAGGCGCGCCTCGCCTGCCAGGACATCTGGATCAGCGGCTTCTTCACCGGCAAGGGCGACCCACGCGCGATGTCTTCGCTGGTGAGCAAGGGGCTCGACGCCGAGGAGCCCACACTCAAGGCCACGATCGAGGCGGAACAGGGGCGATTGTTGCGCGCGAAAGACCGGCTCGCGGCGCGCCGTCTTGCCGATCTTTCGGCGGCGCTCGCCCAGCTCGTGTTGCCGATCCAAGCCGCCGAGCAGAGCGCGAAGCAGGGTAGTGCGCGGTTCGACTATGCAGACCTGATCGCCCGCGCCGCGCAACTGCTTGTCGACCCCGGTGCCGCCTGGGTGCTCTACAAGCTCGACGGCGGAATCGACCACATTCTGCTTGACGAGGTGCAGGACATCGCACCGGCGCAATGGGAAGTGATCGACGCGATCGTCGCGGAATTCTTCGCCGGCACCGGTGCGCGGGACGGCACCGCACGCACCGTCTTCGCGGTGGGTGACCGGAAGCAGTCGATCTATTCCTTTCAGGGCGCCGATCTCGCGAGTTTCGACGCCTGGCGGGCGGGGATCGGAGCGCGCGTCTCGGCCGCCGGCGCGCGCTGGCACGAAGGCAGCCTTGCGACATCATTCCGCTCTACGGCGCCCATTCTCTCTCTGGTGGACAAGGTATTCGAACGCGGGCCGGCACGCAGCGGTGTGGTCATGCCGGACGAGGAGCTGGCGCATGGCGCGAGCCGCGCCGGACAAGCCGGCTCGGTCACGCTCTGGCCGCTGGTGCCGGCGGATCCCGACCCCGAACTCGCTGCCTGGGCACCGGCCGAGACCTACGCCGAACAGGCCTCGGCCAGGCGACGACTGGCCAGGTCGGTCGCGGGCTGGATTGCCGCAAATGTCGGCACGATGCGTCTCGAGTCTCGCGGCCGGATGCTCGCTCCCGGCGATATCCTGATCCTGGTCAGGCAGCGGAACGAATTCGGCGTCGCGCTCACCCGCGCGCTGAAGGAGGCGGGGGTCAAGGTCGCGGGGCTCGACCGCATGGTGCTGACCGAAACCCGCGCCGTGGCCGACCTGATCGCCCTCGCCCGCGCGGTGCTGCTGCCGGAAGACGACGTCGAACTCGCCACCGTGCTGGCCAGTCCCCTCGGCGGGCTTTCCGACGAGGAATTGATGAATCTCGCCCTCGACCGCAAAGGCACGCTGCGCGACGCGTTATTCACCCGCGCCGACGAACACGTGGCCTTTGCGGCGGCTCGCGACCTGATTGCCGAAGCGCAGGCGCGGGCGGATTTCGTCACCCCCTACCGCTTCTTTGCCGAGGTGCTGGGGCCGATGGGCGGGCGGGCGCGGCTGCTCGCCCGGCTTGGTCCCGAGGCGGCGGAACCTCTCGATGAGTTGCTCGCCACCGCCCTCGACTATGGCACGCACGAAGCGCCGAGCCTGCAGGGTTTCCTCGCCGCGCTCGACGCCGCCGCAGCCGAGGTGAAACGGGAGGCGGAAGCCGCGGGCGATTCCGTGCGGCTGATGACCGTGCATGGCGCGAAGGGATTGCAGGCGCCGCTGGTGATCCTGCCTGACACCACCGGTCAGCGGGGGAAGGAAGCGCGCGATCTCCTTTACTGGATCGACGCACCGCAAGGCGGCGGCGAGGTTCCCATTTTTTGCCCGCGAGCCGACATGCGCAGCGCCGCCGTGCGCCAGGCTCTCGCCAGTGCATCCGACCGCGGCTTCGAGGAATACAATCGGCTTCTCTATGTTGCGCTGACCCGGGCGGAAGACCATCTGATCGTTTGCGGTGCTGCGACGAAATCCCGCCTCCCCGAGACCTGCTGGTATGAAAGCGTGCGCGCCGGTTTCGAACGGCTCGATGGAGTTGCCGAAATCGAGGCCGAACCGCCGCTCGACGGCACGATTCTGTATTATGCCGCACCGCAATCCGCACCGCCGGACCGGCTTGCGGCAATCAGCACGGCGACTGCGGCGCCGCTGCCCGGATGGATCGGTCCGGAAACCGGCTGGCGCGCAGCACCGCCGCCCGAACCAAAACAGCGCATCGACCGGCTGGTACCCAGCAGGAGCGCCGAGGGGGAAAGCACCGGTCTGGCCGCCGCCTCGCCGCTCGCTGGCCGTGGCACGGGCCGGGAAGCCGCCATGGCGCGCGGGCGGCTGATCCACGCGCTGCTGCAGCACCTGCCGGAGCTCCCGCCGGACGACCGGCGGGAGGCCGCGCGCCGTTATCTGGCGCAACCCGGTCACCGGCTTGGCGATGTGGAGCAGACGGATGTGATCGACACGGTCTTTGGCGTGCTCGATCACCCGGACCTGACAGCGCTATTCGGCCCCGCCTCACGCGCGGAGGCACCGATCGCCGGCATCGTCGGCGGTGTTGAGATCGGCGGATTGATCGACCGGCTCGCGGTTTTACCCGACCGGGTGCTCATTGCCGACTACAAGACCGATCGCCAGCCGCCAGCAGATCCGGCCGAAATTCCCGAGGCCTATGCGGCGCAGCTTGCGGCCTATGCCGCCGTGCTTGCCGAGATCTATCCAGGTCGCCGGATCGACGCGGTGCTGGTCTGGACCGCGCGGGGCCATGTCATGCCGGTGCCCGCGGCAAGGCTCGCGCGACATGCGCCCAAGCCGGACCAGCCATCCGCTTGATCGTCGCCGGGCGAGACGCCATTCTCCCCATCAACATCTCGTTTAAGGAGCAGGATCATGGGTGCAGCAACAAAAGCCGTATCTGACGCGGAGTTTTCAGCTTCAGTTCTCGACTCGAAGGAGCCGGTGCTGGTCGATTTCTGGGCGGAATGGTGTGGCCCCTGCAAGATTATCGGCCCCTCGCTCGAGGAACTCGGTAGCGAATATGCCGGGCGCGTCACGATCGCCAAGGTGAATATCGACGAAAACCCGATGACACCGACGCAGTACGGCGTCCGCGGCATCCCGACACTGATCCTGTTCAAGGACGGCAAGCCGGCGGCGCAGCATGTCGGCGCCGCGCCGAAGAGCGTGCTCAAAGCCTGGCTGGACAAGAACATCTGATGGCCGTGGCGGACGATCCGGAGTCGCCACCAGCGACGCCGCCAATGATGCGCGCTATCGCCATGCCGGCCGACGCCAATGCGAATGGCGACATTTTCGGCGGCTGGCTGATGTCGCAGATGGACCTTGGCGGGTCGAATCTGGCGGGCCGGATCGCCCATGGGCGAATCGCGACCGTGGCGGTGGATGCGATGAGTTTCATCCGTCCGGTCAAGATTGGCGACGAGGTCAGTGTCTATGCCGAGCTTCTGAAGGTTGGCCGGACTTCGATCCAGGTGAATGTCGAGGCCTGGCGCCGGGCGCGCGATTCGGCGAGCGAGCGGCGGGTGACGAAGGCGGTGTTCACCTTTGTCGCGATCGACAGCGAAGGTCGTCCGCGCCCGATCGCACCCGCCCAGGCTTGAGTTAATCGACTTCCGACAGCGGACGCGCCACCGACTCGAGCGGGCGGCGCGCTGCCTCGACGCCGATCGCCGCCTCCACTGCGGCGGCCCCCAGCATCAGGAGGCCGCCCAGAAGATCCCCGTAGAACAGGTTGATCCGCTCGCCACTGCCTATCAGCATCCCGAACAGGAGAGGACCTGCAATACCGCCCAGAGCGGTGCCAAACGCGTAGAACAGCGCGATGGCGACCGCCCGGATTTCCAGCGGGAAACATTCGCTCACGGTCAGATAGGCCGAACTCGCTGCGGCCGAGGCAAAGAAGAAGATCATCGTCCAGGCCGCGGTCTGCCCCGTCGCGGAAAGATCGGCACCAACGAAAAGCAGCCCGGTGGCGATCATCAGCAGCCCGGCGGTGGCATAGGTCGCGGTGATCATCGTGCGGCGACCGACCGTATCGAAGAGGCGGCCGAGTATCAGCGGCCCCGCGAAATTGCCCAGTGCGAAGGGCAGGATGAACATCCCCACCCGATCACCCGGCACGCCATAGAATTTCGTAAGAACAATGGCATATGTGAAGAAGATCGCGTTGTAGCAGAAAGCCTGCGCAGTCATCAGGCACACACCGAGCACGGCGCGTCGACGATAGCGCCCGAGCAGGGCTCGCAGCCCGATGCCGAACCAGCTGCTGACATCGGTACGCAGGCGGATGGTCGGCAGGGACTCCGTCGGCATGACCGGGCCGCACCGGAACTCGATGCCAGCGACGATCTGTTCCGCCTCCGAGGGGCGCCCATGGGTCATCAGCCAGCGCGGACTTTCAGGAATATGGCGTCGCAGGGCCAGTGCGGTCGCAGCCAGGAAGCCTCCGAGAATGAAGGCAAGACGCCAGCCATAGGCCGGTGGCACCAGTTGCGGGTCGAGCGCGGCGAGCGCGCCCGCGGCCCCCAACGCCGCACCAATCCAGTAACTGCCATTGATCACGAGATCGGTGAAGCCGCGAAACCGGGCCGGCACCAGTTCCTGGATGGTGGCGTTGATCGCCGCGTATTCGCCGCCGATGCCCATCCCGGTCACGAAGCGGAAGGCAAGCAGCGCGGTATAGTTCCAGGCAAGGCCGGAAGCGATCGTGCCGGCGAGATAGACGATCAGTGTCACCGTGAAGAGACGCTTGCGCCCCAACCGGTCCGTCAACCAGCCAAACAGCAGGGCACCGAGCACCGCACCGGCGACATAAGAGCTGCCCAGGCCACCGACAGCGGCGCTGGACAATTGCATGTCCGGCGATTTCGCGATTGCGCCGGATAGCGAGCCCACCAGCGTGACTTCCAGCCCGTCGAGTATCCAGGCGACGCCAAGGGCCACAACCACCAGCCAGTGAAACCGCCCCCAGGCCAGCCGGTCGAGCCGGGCAGGAATTGAGGTTTCTACGGCTGGCGGGCGGCTCACACGTCGCTCAGAGATGCGGTCCCAGCAAGGCGAGATCGGCCGGGCCGAGACGATCCCTCGCGGTCTGCGCCTGATGCCAGTAGGGATATTGCAACGGACGCTGGCTGACCGCATCGAGCATCGATCGCTCCTCCTTGGTCAGCACGAGCGTTGCGGCGCGGAGATTGTCCGCCAATTGTTGCTCGTTGCGCGCGCCGATCACCAGCGAGGTGACCGCGGGCCGACCGAGCAGCCAGGCAAGGGCGACCTGCGCCGCAGAAACGCCGTGCGCGCCTGCCACTTCAATGAGAGCCTCGACGATGTTCCAGAGGCGGCTCTCGTCATGGATCGGCGGCTCACTCCAACCGGCGAGCTGGCGGGTACCTGCCGGCGTTTCCTGGTTGCGACGGTGCTTGCCGGAGAGCAGGCCGCCGGCGAGCGGACTCCAGACGAGCACGCCGAGCCCCTGATCGATGGCGAGCGGGATCAGCTCGTTCTCTGCCTCCCGCGCCTCCAGCGTGTAATGGATCTGCTGGCACACGAAGCGTTCGCGATGCGCCGACTCGGCGATGGCCAGCGCCTTCATCACATGCCATGCCGAGTAGTTGGAGCAGCCGATGTAGCGCACCTTGCCGTCACGAATCAGTGTGTCGAGCGCCTGCATCGTCTCGTCGAGCGGTGTGATCCCGTCCCATTCGTGCACCTGGTACAGGTCGATCACGTCAGTGCGCAACCGCTTCAGGCTGGCCTCGCAGGCGGTGATGATGTGATGGCGCGACAGACCGCGGTCGTTCGGCCCCTTCCCCATCGGAAACCTTACCTTGGTCGCGATCAGCAGTCCCTGAGGCCGCTGACCGCCCAGAGCCTCGCCGATGATCTCCTCGGAACCGCCCGTGGAATAGATGTCGGCCGTATCAAGAAGGTTCACGCCGGCATCGACGCACATGTCGATCTGCCGCCGCGCCTCGGCACGCCCGACATTGCCAACCTTCTCGAACACGCCGCGCCCGCCCATCGTCATGGTGCCGAGCGTCAGCGTTGAAATCTTCAGGCCGGATCGGCCGAGCTGACGGTAGTCCATCGGAAGTGCTCCCTGTTTTCGGAACGCCAGATGTCGTGCCGTGCATGGGCCGGCACAAGGGCGCGCCATCAAGGCACGGACCGATGACTGTCACGTAGGCTTCACACTACGCAGCAGCCAGCTCGGTTAAAGGCTGAGCGGCAGTGTGGCATCCGCGCGGCGGAACCGCCATGTGCGTCGTTTGTCGGGCAAGCCGATCCGACCAGTACGGCTCCTGAGCCGGAACTGGCCGGGTCCTGTCTTGGGCGTAACCTCGGAGATTGGGCATGACCATTGGCTACATCATTCATCTCGCAAATTATTCGGACGGTGTGCTTTATGTGCTCGCTGGTCTTTTCGTCATCGCAGTAGCGGTGATCATCGACCGGATGTGGTATCTCCGCCGGGCGATCCTGCGGGGCGGTTCGATCGTCAGGCGGATGGCGGCCATGGGCCGGGTGAACGAGCAGGATCTTGCAGCGCTGCGCGATTTTGCCGGCCGCATGCCCGAAGGGCTGCTGCTCGACACCGCCCTGAATCATATGAATGACGCCGACCACGCCGGCATGAACAGCCGCATGGATGAGGCGATCATGCTGGTTGCGCCCCGGCTCGACCGCCGGATGTGGGTGCTGGATACGATCGTCACCCTCGCCCCGCTGCTCGGCCTGTTCGGCACGATCATCGGGATGTTCCACGCCTTCTCGATCCTCGCCACGCCCGGCCACGCGCCGGCAGAGGTGACCGGCGGCGTCGCCGATGCACTGGTTGCAACGGCGTGCGGCATCTTTATCGCCATGATCGGCCTCGCGACCTTCAACATGCTGCAGAACCAGGTCCGGCTGATCATTCACCAGCTTGAGACGATCCGCACCATGGTGCTGAATCGTACCGACGGCGCGCCAGTCGTGCCCCATGTCGGCGGCGAACTCGCGGTCCGCGCAGTGGTGGCGGCCTGACGCAATGAACATGCGCTATTTCGAGGCCCGGAAGGCGCGCGTCGAGATCATTCCGATGATCGACGTGATGCTCTTCCTGCTGGTATTCTTCATCATCGTCACGCTGCAGATGATCCCCGATGCCGGAATCCCGATGCAGCTGCCGAACTCGACACAGACCCAGCACCTCAAGCACCCGAAATTCACCGTCAACATTCTCGACGACGGCAGCATCAAGGTGAAGACGCAGGTGCTGACTCCGGCTCAACTCACCGCCCTGTTCCGGGGCGATGGCGATCCGGCCAAGACCGAGGTGACCATCGCCGCGTCGAAGAAGGTTGCCTTCCAGCATTTCGTCACGGTGATGGATGCCGCACGGAAGGCGGGCGTCACCGATATTGGCATCGCCGCCCAACCCGTCGCGGCCGCCAGCGGTTCGTCGCCCGCTGGAGCCGCAGCGGCGCCGGCTTCACCTGCCAACGCCAACTGAGTGGCGCGTGAAAGACGGCCGGGCCCGTTTGGCCAGGCCGTCTTTCAGTCGAGAAACATCTTTCCAGGATTAAGAATACCGCGCGGATCAAGGGCTTGCTTGATCGCGCGCATGACGCCGAGTGCTGCGGCCCCATGCTCGCGGGGCAGAAACTCCCTCTTGCCGAGCCCGACCCCATGCTCGCCGCTCGCTGCCCCACCGAGCGCAAGTGCCTGGGCAACAATCTCGCGGTCGAGTTCCCATGCCTTTGCCCGCCCTTCCTCTCCTTCGGGGTAGAGGATCAACACGTGAAAATTGCCGTCGCCGACATGGCCGACGATGCAGGCTTCAAGGCCGGAACGGGTGACCGCCTCGCGTGCCAGCGAGACCGCCTCCGCAAGCCGCGAGATCGGCACGATCGTGTCGGTAGCAAACGCGCCCATGCCGGGATACGCCGCGCGGGCGGCCCAGTAGGCATCGTGCCGGGCCCGCCAGAGGCGGTTGCGCGCCTCGGTCTCGGTCGCGAAGGCGAAGCCGCTGCCGCCATGCGCCCTCGCGATCTCCTCGGCCATCGCTCCCTGCTCGGCGACGCCTTGCGCGCTGCCGTGGAACTCGAACATCAGCGTCGGGCCGGCAGTCAGGTGATCAAGCTTCGAATAGGCAATCGAGGCTTCCATCTGCGCCGTGTCGGCGAATTCGATGCGGGCGACAGGGATGCCGGTCTGCATGATCTCGATCACCGCCGCGACCGCCGCATGCTCGTCAGCAAAGCCGCACACCGCAGCGCCGATCGCCTCTGGAATGCCATACAGCTTCAGTTGCACCTCGGTGATAATGCCGAGCGTGCCCTCCGAGCCGATGAGCAAACGAGTGAGGTCGTAGCCGGTGGACGATTTGCGGACCCGCCCGCCCGTGTCGATCACCGTGCCATCGGCCAGCACGGCGCGAAGGCCGAGCACATTGTCGCGGATCGTGCCGTAGCGCACCGTGGTCGTGCCGGAGGCACGTGTCGCGCACATCCCGCCGATCGTTGCATCCGCCCCAGGGTCGACCGGGAAAAACAGGCCATGGTCGCGCAAAAAGGTATTCAGCTGCCGCCTGGTCACCCCGGCCTCGACCCGTCCGTCGAGATCGGCGTCGTTCACCTCGAGTACGCGGTTCATCCGCGTGAGGTCGAGGCTGATGCCGCCGCGCACCGGCGTCACATGGCCCTCGAGAGAAGTGCCGGCGCCGAACGGCGTCACCGGTACGTCCGTCGCGTGGCAAAGTCGCAATAACCGCGATACTTCTTCGGTCGATTCGGGAAAGACCACGGCATCCGGGAGGCTGGTGGCTGCATTGGCCTCGCCATGGGCATGGGTTTCGCGGATATTGGCGTTCAGGCTGAGCCGGTCGCCGAAAATGGCGCGGGCGGCGTCGATCGTGCTCTGCGTTTCCATGGCGGCAGGCTATCGTCATTTCCCGGCAAAGTCATGTGCCGGAACAGAAGCCGGCCGCCCAAGCCGACTTGCCCAACCGGCGCGGAGCGAATACCGCATGTCGCCATGCAGACGACAGCGATGAAACTCCTCTATCTGGGTGACGTAGTGGGCCGGTCCGGACGGGAAGCGGTAATATCGACCCTGCCCCGCCTCAGGCACGAGCTCGGCATCGATGTGGCGGTGGTCAACGGTGAGAACGCCTCGCACGGATTCGGCCTCGCGCCGGACATGGCCGATGCTCTGTTCGCCGCCGGAGCGGATGCCATCACACTCGGCAACCATGCCTGGGACCGCAAGGAGATCATCCCCTATATCGCGCAGCAGAAGCGGGTCATCAGGCCGCTCAACTTTCCCCCCGGCACGCCGGGGGATGGCATCGTCGACATCACTCTGCCGGATGGCCGGCGGGTGCTTATCGCCCAGGTCATGGGACGGCTGTTCATGGACCCGATGGACTGTCCGTTCCGCGCGTTGGAAGGCGTTCTGTCGCGGGCACGGCTCGGCGTGACCCATGCGGCAATCCTCGTCGATTTTCACGGCGAGGCGACGAGCGAAAAGATGGCTTTTGCCCACCGGTTCGACGGCGCGGTGACGGCCGTGCTCGGCACCCACACCCATATCCCGACCGCGGATCACCATGTCATGGCCGGGGGCACCGGCTTCATGGCGGATGTCGGCATGTGCGGCGATTATGACAGCGTGATCGGCATGACCAAGGACGCGGCGATCGGCCGGTTCATCCGCAAGATGCCCGGCGAGCGCCTGCACCCGACCGAAGGGGAGGCGACGGTGTGCGGCGCGCTGATCCGCGTCGCCTCCGACGGGCGAGCGCTGGCAGTCGAGCCGGTGCGCCTCGGCGGCCGGCTCGCGCCCGCCATGCCATCACGTTGAACGGCGGCCGGGCAGCATCCGCCGGATCATGCGCTCGCCGCGCAACTCGTGCCTTACCGCGCCGCCAACATGGGCGATCAGCAGCAGGATTACCGCGATGCCGCCCCAGAAATGGAGGAATGCGAAAACCTCCTGCACGCCATGATTCTTGCCGACGAAGGCAGGCAGGGTGAACAGGCCAAAGAAGGGCACCGTGCGACCATGTGCCTCGACGAAAAGGATGCCGAACACCGGCATCGCCAGCAGGAGCGCGTAGAACAGAATCTGGGTCGTATGCGCAGCGATCCGGAACGGCCGGCCGATTTCCTCGGGCAACTCCGGCGCGCCGGTGCGCCGCCGGATGAAAAGGCGGACCAGCATCAGCGCCAGAATGGCAAGACCGAAACTCATGTGCAGGAAGGCGAGCGGCTTGTGAACGGATCTTGGAATCAGGTCGTAATGCAGAAGCAGCCCGGCAATGACGAGCCCTATGACGGTCAGGGCGATCAACCAATGCAGGAACTGGATGGATGGGCGATAACGGTCGTCCATGAATTGACCTCGAATGATGTTCCAATTCTCTGATCACAGGAAAATGGCGTGGCAATGGCAGCCTCATTGCGTCAATCGTACAGTTTGTTAAGCCCTGTTGTCGCGGCTCACGCCGACTGGAGCGTCAACGCGGACAAGCGCTGGATGAGCGTCGCCCGGCGAGATGACGGTCTCTGGAAGATCGGCATGCCCGAGAAAGTAGGCGATGCCACAACCCTTGCCGCGCGGCTGCTCGACCGCGCCGCCGGTGCTGCCGTGGTTCTCGGCGTGGATTTCCCGCTCGGCCTGCCCCGCGCCTATTCGAATATTGCGGGCATCGCTGATTTCACCGTCTGGCTCGCCGGACTCGATCCGGCAGATGGTGTCTTCCGCCCGTGTGCGACCCTCGATGAGGTCAGCCTGGCCCGTCCGTTCTACCCGCTGAAGAGCATGGCCGGTGCCGGGCAGATGGCACGCCTCGCTGCCGCTCTCGGCCTGAATGACGCCGCCGCATTGCGCCGCGCGGTCGATTGCCGGACCGCGCGGCGGCCGGCGGGCGCGCCGCTATTCTGGACGATGGGCGCCAACCAGTGCGGCAAGGCAGCGCTATCCGGTTGGCGGGACTGCCTGCTGCCAGCCTTTACCCGGAACGTTCCGCTGCGGCTCTGGCCCTTCGCCGGCACGCTGCCAGATCTTCTGGCTCCCGACTGCGTCGCCATCGCCGAAACCTATCCGGCTGAAGCCATGGTCCAGACCGGACTGAAACTCGTGGGCAGCAAGCGGCGTCGGCAGGACCGCTCGGCACTTTCCCCGGCCCTCCGCGCGCATTTCGCGGCTTGCCGCCACACCCCCGCACGGGATCTCGTCGCATTGATCGAAGATGGTTTTGGCGCTCGGCCAGAGGGAGAAGACGCGTTCGACTCGCTGCTCGGCGTGCTTGGGCTGATCCGGGTGATCGACGGCGCGCCGGATGGCACAGAAGCCGGGTTGCCCGGCGATGAACCCGTTATCCGCGCGACCGAGGGCTGGGTTCTGGGCCAGGTCGATCCGCCGCAGCCTCCCGTTCGTGCATGAGGGCGGCTTCCTCGGCGCGGCCTGACGCCGCGAGCGCGGCGATGACGCCGGCGCGGTCGGCCGGGGGGCGGTTCTGGCTGAGCTTGCGCTTGGCGATGACCGAACGCACCGTCATCACCACACCGACAATGCCCTTGAGCTGGGCGGCAATGAAGTCTTCTGGTGCGTCATCCACATGCCATGGATTGGGCTGGGGCGCCTCTTCGCGGTCGGTCAAGGCAGTGACAATGTCGCGTAGCCGGATCGGATCCTCGATGATTTCGACCGCGCCCTGCAGATGCACAGCCTCGTAATTCCAGGTCGGAACGACGCGGCCAGTCTCGCGCTTGGTCGCATACCAGCCGGGCGAGACGTAAAAATCATGCGCCTGGAAGATCGCCATGGCCGGCGCGCCGTCGCGCAGCACGTGCCATTGGCGGTTGGCGCGCGCGAGATGCCCGACGAGCGTACCGTGCGGTGCCGGGTCGGGAAAATGGAGCAGCGGCAGATGCGTCGCCTCCAGCCCTGCCTCCCCGGCACTGACGAGAACGGGCAAGCGGCAGGCGCGCATGATCGCCGCGATGATTGCGGGATCATCCTCGGCGAAAGCCGGCGGAGTATACATTGGCGTCGGTCAGCCCGCGCCACAGGCTGCAAGCGTTGCCCGAACGGCTTCCTGCGGCACCTCGCGGCTAGTGAACGCACTGCCGATCCCACGGGCCAAAACGAAGGCTAGCCTGCCGTCCCGCATCTTCTTATCGCTCTGCATGTGGCCGAGCAGCGCCTCCGCGTTCCAGCCGCCGATCCGGTGCGGAAGGCCGACCTCGTCCAGATGCGCGGCAATGCGCGGAACGATTCCCGCATCGCAATAACCAAGACGGGCCGAGAGGTCGAAAGCGCAAACCATGCCGATCGCCACCGCCTCGCCGTGCAGCAGCGCCTCGCCATAACCGGTCTCGGCCTCGAAGGCGTGAGCGAAAGTGTGGCCGAGATTGAGCAGCGCGCGGCCATCCCGCTTGGCCTGCTCGCGCGGATCGGCCATCACCACCTGCGCCTTGAAGGCAACAGCGCGGGCAATCGCTTCTTCCTGCAAGCCCTGGTCGCCACCAAGCAGCGCGGCGCCATGGGCTTCGCACCATTCATAGAGCGCGGGATCGGCGATGAGCCCCGCCTTGACGATTTCAGCATAGCCTGCGGCGGCCTGGCGCCGCGACAGGGTGGCCAACGTATCGCTGTCGATGACGACAAGACGCGGCTGATGAAACGCGCCGATCAGGTTCTTGCCGTGGCGCGAATTGACGCCGGTCTTGCCACCGACGCTGGAATCAACCTGCGCGAGCAGCGAGGTCGGAACCTGCGCGAAGGGCAGCCCGCGCAGTACGCTGGAAGCAGCGAACCCGGCCAGATCGCCGATGACGCCGCCGCCAAGCGCGATGATCGCGGTCTGCCGCTCCGGCTTCAGGGCAAGAATGTCCTCAACCAGTGCGGCAAAACGGGAGAGGCTTTTTGATCCTTCGCCCGGCGGAACCACGATCCGGTTGTGGATGAAGCCCGCATCGTCAAGCGCGCGCTCGAGTCGCGGCAGATGTGTCTGCGCCACGTTCGCGTCGGTCACCACCACGGCGCGACGCGACGGCAGGGCTGCGGCGAGACGGGCACCCGCGCCATCGAGCAATCCGCGGCCGATCACCACGTCATAGCCGGCATCGGGAAGCTCGATCCGAATGGTCTGCTCGGGCGCGTGGCGAGCGATGGCAGCGGCAACGGTCTCGGTGGTCATGTCAGGCGGGGCCTCGGTACTGTCAACGATGATGTCCGCTTCGGCATAGACCGGCGCACGCAGCGCGGAAAGCCGGGACAGGATTTCGGCAGGGTCGCCCTGATTAAGCAGTGGCCGATGGGTGCGGCCGCGCACCCGGGCCAGAAGCACGTCGAGCGTCGCCCGCAGCCAGACGGAAATGGCCCGCGCGCGAATCACTGCGCGGGTCTCGGGGTCCATGAAGGCGCCGCCGCCGGTCGCCAGAACGATCGGCGGACCGGCCAAAAGCTCGGCAATCATGGCCCTTTCGCGCGCCCGGAAGGCGGCTTCGCCTTCTGAAGCGAAAATATCCGCAACCGTCTTGCCCGCGGCCGCCTCAATCTCGGCATCGGAATCGTGAAACGGCAGGGCCAGTTGGGCCGCGAGCCGGCGGCCGACCGCCGACTTGCCAGCCCCCATCAGTCCGATCAGCACGATGCTGCGCATCGGCAAGGCGACAGGAAGGCCGGGTGAATGAAAACTCTTGTCGAACATTGTGCTGCGGCTTACCACAAAAACACGATGGCACTAGAGCGGCATATCGAGGCCTTCCTTGAATCAATGGTCGCAGAGCGCGGCGCGGCGCGGAATACTATTCTTGCGTATCAAGCCGATCTCGCAGACTTTGCGGCGTTCTGCGCCTCTCGTGGGCATGGACCAGCCGAAGCCGACGCGGCAAGCGTGGCCGACTATCTCGGCGGCCTCGCCACGGCTGGACTTTCCGCGCGCACTCAGGCGCGCCGCCTGTCATCCCTGAGGCAGTTCCAGCGCTTCCTGCTGCGTGACGGGCAACGTGCCGATGATCCGACGGCCCTGACTTCGTCACCGAAACTTGCGCGCACACTGCCAAAGACGATCAGCGAGGCGGAGGTCGACGCACTGCTCACCGCCGCGGCGGCAATGCCCGGTCAAGCCGGACGGGTCGCCGAGGCGGGACTGGAAATACTTTACGCCACCGGCATGCGAATTTCCGAGCTTCTCGTGCTGCCCGCAAATGCTCTGTCCACCGATGCCTCTGCCTTGCTGATCAAGGGTAAAGGGGGGCGGGAGCGCATCGTGCCGCTCTCCGCCGCCGCTCGAGATGCTGCGGCCAGATTACGTGAAATGAACCGGAAACGCCCCAGCCGGCACCTGTTCCCGGGACGCCGCATGGGATTTCCGATGACGCGCCAAGCCTTCGCACGGCAGCTCAAGAGGGTCGCGGTCATGGCGGGGATCCACCCTGCCCGCCTCTCACCCCACAGCCTGCGCCATGCCTTTGCGACCCACCTCCTGGCGCGCGGCGCTGATCTGCGCAGCCTGCAGACCCTGCTCGGCCACGCCGATATCTCGACGACCCAGATCTACACCCACGTTCTCGCGGAACGGCTGCAAAAGCTGGTGGAGGAGCACCACCCGCTGGCTACTCCGCCGGGCCGGCGAAAGACGCCAGCCTAAGATTGCCGCCACGGGTACCGGCCAGCCTATTTCGCGAGCAACCGACGGGCAATCGATTGAACGGTTGCCGCTGTAGAGGATTTCGGAAATTCCGAAAGAAACAGTCGCTGGCCGCGAATCGCCTCGCTGACATTCTCGTCGCGCTGGATGATGCCAAGCAGCGGCGGATCGAGGCGCAGGAACCCCCGCGCCGCGCGGGCGAGTGCCGCATGAGCGCGCCGGCCAGCGCGATCGGTGTCGACCTGATTGATCACAATCCTAGCATCGACCGGCTCGCCGCGATCATTCCGGTCACGCTGGAGCAGTTTGAGGACGGCGTAGCCATCGGTCAGGCTCGTCGGATCGCCTGTGGAAATCAGAACAAGCGTATCAGCCAACGCCGCCAGATGGCGCGCCGCGGGCTCGACGCCAGTGCCAAGATCGCACAACAAGACGTCGTAGTTAGCATCACAATCGACCAACCTGCAGACAAGCCGCTCGACGATGACCGGATCGAGGCCGGAAAACGCACCTGAACCGGCCTCCCCAGCCAAAAGGTCGAACCCGCCCCGCTCCACCGGCACGATGCTTTCTGCGAGGGACGCCTCATTACGCAGGATTGCGCCAATATCGGTCGCAGCGAGATGGCCGAGTTGAATATCGGCGTTTGCGAGACCGAAATCGGCATCCAATACCAAGATGCGCGCGCGCCTCGCACTCATGGCCTGAGCCAGCGACAACGTCAGCCACGTCTTGCCGACCCCACCTTTTCCGGACGCGATCGCGATCACGCGTGGCCGCTGCCGGGCATTCGACGTCTCACGGGCTCGCTGTTCCCGCGCATTGACATGCAGAGGTCTCCCTCGGCCGACGAGGGAGGTCTCAGGCTGCATTGGCGACCGGCTCCTGAACACGACCGGCATCAAGCAGGCGCCGGACCAGAAAGGCTGGCGTGACCGTTTCGAGCGCATCGCTGACACGACCAGACGTGCCGGCCTCGGTTAGCTGGAGCGGCACGGAGCCTGCCGCGGCAACAAGGCCACCAAGGCGGCGCGACACATCAAGGCGCGTCGGAATCAGAGCCGTCGCACCCGCCTCATGAAAGCGAGAAGCAATTTCCACGCTGTCGGCCGCATCAAGTCCCGCGGGCATTACCAGCGCGGCAACGCCAGAGACTTCCTCAACCATCGATCGCAAATTATCCATTTCAGATTTGTCGAACGGATCCATCCCAGGCAAATCGATCAGCGTCGGACGGCGGCTTGCCGGACGACGCCGCATTCCACCCTTTTTCGAAGCCGTGTCGATGAACTCGGCGCGCAGGATGCGACACAGTGCGGCCAACTGCGCTGATGCACCGGCCCGGTTCTGGTCGGCGTTAATTACTGTTGGACGGACACCAGCAAGAACAAATCGTGTCGCCAGTTTAACTGTCGTCATCGTCTTGCCGGCGCCTGGCGGTCCCGCAATGACCAACGGTCGGTCGAAATCAAGCTTCCCAAACGACAGGCTGCCAGCAACGGCGGCGTCGGGCGGCTGGTCTGCCCAGGCAGACGCGATGTGCGCCGGAATGCCATGGAAAGACAAAGCCTGGCGCCAGGGGTTGGCCGGATCAGGCGGCAGCTCAGGGTCCAGTGCGACCGTGATCTCGAACTCGCGTCCTCGACGGCGGCTATCGAGGATCAGCGCATCGGGACCGAGGATACGATGAGCCTCCGCGAATGCCTCGCGCATTGATGCCGCTCTGATCACTTTGACTTTCATTCAAATCGCTCCAACGGTTCTGATGCGGGCACGCGGGAAAATTTCCGTCTGCGCGAGCACTGGAGTGGATGGCCGGATCCGCTCAAGAATAGCCCGCACATGGGCGCGCAAATGCGCGCTAGTCAGCAGTACGGGAGCTTCTCCGTCGACACTTGCGGATTCAAAGACCTGATTGATACGACGAGTAAGTTCCGAAAGGCGATTTGACGGCAGAGACAGTTGCCGTGCCTCGGCTGGGCCCACGAGGGCCTCGTTGAGTTCCGTTTCCCATTCAGGGCCGATGACGACCAATGGAACATACCCCCGCGAGCCGGTATGAGCGTCGGTCAATTGCCGGGCAAGGCGAGTCCTCACGTGGGCCGCAATGGCAGGAACGGCCCGCAACTGCATCGAACACGCTTCGTGGATTCCTTCGAGGATCGTCGGCAAATCGCGGATCGACACCCGCTCTGCGAGCAGCGCTTGCAGGACGCGCTGAACGCCTCCAACCGTAAAATGGGTTGGGATCAGGTCGGTCACCAGACGTTGCTGTTCGCGCGGAAGATCATCGAGTAGCTTCTGGGTCTCGGCAAAAGACAGAAGTTCGGCCATGTTTTCCTTGACCACCTCGGTCAGGTGGGTTGTGAGAACACTTGCGGGATCGACCACCGTGCAGCCACGCGCCAACGCCTGTTCGCGATCCGCCTGGTCGATCCAGACTGCCGGCATACCGAATGCAGGCTCTATCGTCGGATCTCCCGGCACGTCAGGCAAGGCTCCGGATGGGCTCATGGCCAAAAGGCGGGTTGGCTGCAACTCGCCAGACGCAGCCTCGATCTCCTTGATGCGCAGGGAGTACGTCGTTGCAGCCAGTTGCATATTGTCCTGAATGCGTACGGGCGGAAGGATGAAGCCCATTTCAGCTGCGATCGCACGGCGAAGCGCCTTGATCTGCTCTGTGAGCCGCGGCGTATCTCCACCCGCAAGCACCAGCAATGCATAGCCTAGTTCAAGTCGGATCTGGTCGATCTTGAGCGCCTCGGTGATCGGCGGCTCCGCCGACTCAACCGGGGCAGGCGCCGCTTCCTCTTGCTCCGGCCGAGGTGGGTTTCTCCAGCGATAGTAGGAACCCCATCCAGCCAGGCCGGAAAGCGTCACGAACGGAATGAATGGCAAGCCAGGCAGGATGGCAAGCACAAACGCACCTGCCGATGCAATCGCCAGGGGCTTATGCGAACGGCTTAGTTGCGCAACCAGAGCCGCATCTGCAGTGCCCTCTGCACTCCCCTTGGTTACCACGATGCCTGCTGCCACAGACACCAGAAGTGCCGGTATCTGGGATACGAGCCCCTCGCCGATCGACAAAGTGGTAAAGGCCGACGCGGCGTCATGCACTGACATTCCGCGCTGGACAACGCCGATCGCAAAGCCGCCCACAATGTTGATTGATGTTATGATAAGAGCTGCAATCGCGTCGCCACGGACGAATTTCGCGGCACCATCCATCGCACCATAGAACCCGCTCTCCTGCTCGAGCTCGGCACGCTTACGGCGCGCGACAACTTCACTGATCGCACCTGAGTTCAACTCGGCATCGATCGCCATCTGCTTGCCGGGAATACCATCAAGGGTAAAACGCGCGGCAACTTCGGCGACTCGTGTGGAGCCTTTTGTAATAACGATAAAGTTGACCACGATCAGGATCGCAAACACGATCAGCCCGATCAGCAGATCGCCACCCATCAGAAACCCGCCAAATGCCGCAATGACGTGGCCCGCCGCATCCGGCCCTTCGCTACCATGAGATAGAATCTCACGCGTTGCGGCAATGTCGAGTGAGAGACGCAACAGCGTGGTGAGCAACAGCACCGTCGGAAAACTCGTGAAATCGATCGGGCGCCGTATGAACAGCGAAACCATCAACACCAGAATGCTGGCAGTGAATGAGAGCGAAAGCCCTGTATCCAGAAGAAATGGTGGCAACGGCACGATCAGAATCGTGATGATGCACACCACGCCGATCGCCAGACCGATATCGGTACCGATCCGGAATTCTTGCAGTCGCCCGCGAAGGGCCGCGAGGTCTGTTGCAGCCATCAGGCGGCCACACCGTTGTGTGGCGCCGGCACGTCTGCACCACGAGCGGCATATTCACGCAACTTGTTACGCAGTGCCCGTATGGAAATTCCGAGGATCGTGGCGGCATGTGTCCTGTTGCCAAGACAGTGATTCAGCGTCTCCAAAATCAGTGCCTGCTCGACGTCTTCGACACGTTGGCCAACCAGCGAGCCAATCGTGTCGCCGGCAGTAGCATGTGCGTGGGGCGAGAGCAGGTGTGACGGTGCCTCTGCTTCCGTGGGTATGCCGATATGCTCAACGTCGATCATCGGCCCTGACGACAACAGCACAGCCCTATGCATGGTATTTTCGAGTTCTCGAACATTTCCACGCCAGGAATAGGCAAGCAGACGCTCAACAGCTCGGCTTGTAAGATGCTTGGTGCCAACTTCATTCAGCCTGGCATAATGAGCCACGAAATGGTGCGCGAGGGGCGCAATATCCCCAGGACGCTGACGCAACGGCGGAATTCGCAACGTCATGACATTCAGACGAAAGAACAGATCTTCCCGAAATCTGCCATCCGCAATGGCCGACCGCAGATCAACGTTCGTGGCAGCAAGGATGCGCACATCAACTGGCACGGGCCGATCACCGCCAATCCGATCCACAGTGCGCTCCTGAAGCGTGCGCAGCAGCTTTGCCTGCAAGCGCGCGTCCATCTCTCCGATTTCATCAAGCAATAGAGTGCCTCGGTCAGCAGCCTCAAACTTCCCGGTACGGCGCGCGATTGCACCGGAAAATGCCCCCTTCTCGTGTCCGAATAACTCGGACTCGAGCAGTGTGTCTGGTATTGCTGCGCAGTTGAGAGCGACGAATGGCCCTTTGCGGCGCCTTGAGCGCTCGTGAATATACCGTGCAAGAACCTCCTTCCCTGTGCCACTTTCTCCTGTGATCAGGATTGACGCAGTGGATGGCGCTACCTGGTCAGCCTGTGACAGTACTGCCCGCATAGCGGGGTCACGCGCGATGAACTCGCCCTTCTGCTCTGTAGAAACAGCCGACAGAATGGCTGCGATGAGATCGGAATCCGGAGGCAAAGGGAGATATTCACGTGCGCCAGCACGAATTGCGTCAACGGCGGCCTTCTCATCATTTTCGGCTCCCGCGGCAACGACAGCCGTTGTGAAACGCTCCGCGGCCAGTCGCCTCATCAGGGCACCGAAATCGTGCGTGACGTCGCAAATGATGAGGTCGGTCCTCGCATCGGCACGTAGACATTCCAGGGCCGCATCAACGGTCTCAGCCTGTGCGAGCGTTGCACCCCGAGCCGCAGCAATACGAGCTGCGACACCAAGTTCTCCCGACAGTGAACCGATGATGAGAACCCGCATATTCGGTCAACCGTTGCGGTCAGACTTGACGATTTCGGTCATGGTAATGCCGAGCTTCGTTTCGTCGAGCATCACCACTTCGCCACGTGCAATCAGGCGATTGTTGACAAAGATATCAATCGGGTCTCCGGCTTTGCGATCGAGTTCGACGACGGCGCCTCGACCAAGCTTAAGCAACTGGCTGACCTGCATGGTCGAGCGACCCAGCACGGCACTGACAAGCACGGGCACATCGTAGACAGCCTCAAGATCCCGGCTAGGGCGCTGGGTCTCAGGCCCATCTCCCGCCGTGCGGCGGGAAACCGGCGCAAGCGGCAGGTCCGACAACACCTGGCCATTGCCATTCGGCTCTCCGGTTGGCGTCGTGATTTCAGATGACAAGGTCGTCTTCCTTTCCGGTTCCAATCTCGATTTCGCCCTGAGCGGCGAGTTCCTTTGCTGTGGTCACGATCGCTAGCTGCGCGGCATCAACATCGCGCAAACGCACCGGGCCCAGCGCCTCGATATCCTCGCGGAGCATCTTTGCGGCACGCTCCGTCATGTTGCTCATGAAGAGGTCGCGGATCTTATCCGATGCTCCCTTGAGCGCGAGCGGCATCACATCGCTGTCGACCGAACGCAGAACTGTCTGGATGTCTCGCGGCGCAAGGCGGATGAGATCCTCGAAAGTGAACATCAGTGACCGAATCCGACTCGCCGCCTCCTGGTTGCGGCTCTCCAGCGCGGCAAACATCCGACTCTCGACGGCTCGATCGAAAGAGTTGAAGATCTCCGCCAGTTTCTCATGCGGATCTCGCTGCACGCTCGACGCCAGGTTCACCATGAAATCGACCTTGAGCGTGCGTTCCACGTCATCTATGGCCTCTCGTTGCAGACTCTCAATCGTCAGCATGCGCTCGATCACATCGATCGAGAGAGGCTCGGGCAGTAGTGCGATGACACGGGCGGCGTGCTCGGCAGTGACGCGGGAGAGCACCATGGCTGCGGTCTGAGGATGTTCATGGCAGAGATAATCTGCGAGCACGGACTCGTTGACCTTGCCAAGTTTATCCCAGATGTTTTTTCCCGCTGGCCCTTGGATGTCTTCGAGGATCTGTTCGACTCGGCCTGGAGGAATCATCTTTCGGAGCAATTTCTCCGCGACCTCTGCAGAGCCGGACACGCCAGAGGCCTTTCCCATCCGCCCCGCGAATTCAAAGCAAAGGGCCTCAACCGTTTCTGACGGAACAGCGCGCAACGCCACCATGGCGCGTGAAATCTCACGCAACTCGTCATCGTTGAGCATCGCCATCAGTTTGCCCCCAGCCTCTTCACCAAGAGCAAGGAGCAAGGCAGCCGCGCGCGAGGCCCCGTTGAGATTGCGATCTGACGTATCGCTCATCGGGCGCCTTCTTGGCCTAGCCAGTCGCGCAGGATCGCGACGCTGGCTTCAGGATGACGGTCGATCAGATCAGCGATCACTTTGACAGGATTGGTCTCCTCCGTCGTTGCCGGGCCGGCGATGGCACCGTTCTGTTCGGCCAGGAGCGCAGGTTCTGCGGTCGTATTTTCGGGTGGCGTAATGATACGACGAACCATCGGCCGGAAGACCACAAGCAGCGCGGCAATCCCGATGGCTGCGGTGACGAGGAGGCGTAGCAACGGCATCAGCAGACCACTCGACAGGAAGCGTCCGATCAGAGACCGCTTGGCGCTAACCGGTAGTTCGTTGGGTGCGAACTGGAGTGACTGAACGTCGACGACGTCGCCGCGGGATTTGTCATACCCGATGGCCGTTTCAACCAGCTTACGAATTTGCGCGACCTGCGCCGGGGAGCGCGGCGTCCAGATGACCTTGCCTTTCGGGTTTGTCGTCTTCACGTCGTCCAGCATCACCGCGACGCTGATACGCGTGATCTGTGGCGTCGCATGAACAATGTGCTTGACGTCCTGGCTGATCTCGTAATTGGTCGTCTGAGTGGACTTGCTCTGAGTATCGAGCCGTTTCGGCCCTGCTTTGCTGGACGTCGCACCTGGGAGGTTGTTTGATACGGATACGGTCTTGTTCGTCCCGCTGCTGCGTGAACTTTTGGACCTTGTCTGCTGCTGACTACGTACAACCTGTCCGTTCGGGTTATAGGTTGTCGAGGTTTGTTCGCTCCGGTCGAAGTCCATGGAAACGGCCGTAACAACCCTGACCTGGTTCGGACCGACCACGGCAGCAAGCATGGAGCGCACCGCTTCCGACAGTTGCCGCTCCGTTGATTGCTTCAGCGCCGCATCACGTGAACTGAGAAGAGAATTGTCGGTCCGACCGGCCTGAGCAAGGAGATCGCCGCGATTGTCGACAATCGAAATGTTGTTCGGCTTGAGCCCCGGCACTGCGGATGCGACCAAGTTGAGGATGGCCTCAACGCTTTCGTGGTCGAGAGGGCCGACGCCAGCGAGCGACAACATGACGCTCGCCTGGGCCGGGGCAGTACTCAAACTGAATTCGTCGCGTCGCGGCAGCACAACCTGAACGCGCGACGCTTCGACCCCGTGGATAAGATTAATCGTCCGCTCAAGCTCGGAATCGAGTGCGCGCGTCTCATCGATCCGGTTGAGAAAACTGGATCCTAATAGGGGATTCTTGTGATCGAATATCGCGAAGCCGTTGGACGAGCCGGCTGGAAGATTGTGCTGGGCCAGCAACAGCCGCGCCTCGTCGAGTTGGGCAGGGGTGACGAGAACGCTATGACCGCCGTTGCCGATCGCATAACGAATATGTGCCGCTTTCAGCGTCTCGGTAATGTGGCTGGCGTCCTTGAGACCAAGGCCGGAATAGAGCGTGGCGGACGGGGATGGACCGCCCGTCAACACCAGTGCCGCCATCAGCCCGAGCACGGCAACAGCCACGGCGCCCATTGCGCCAAGCTTCACCGGGCCGAGCGCCCGCAGGTTCGCGATCAACTGCTTCATCAGCCGAGGGACCCCAATTTTGAGTCCCAACGCAGCCGTGTGGAGAACTGCATGAATCCATCCTGCGATTGCGACCTTTTGTCGCAGGACAAGAATCGCCTATATGGGTAACCGTTCGGTTAACGCCCGGCAGAATTTGCCGAGTCGCGTTTTTGAGAAAAAAAGTGCCTAAGCAGCTCTGCCGCCGCCGTCTGATCCACCCCGCCGACCACCTCGGGCCGGTAGTGGCACGTCGGATGAGAGAAAACCCTAGGCCCGTGCTCGACTCCGCCCGATTTCGGATCGTAGGCGCCGAACACCAGACGGTCGATGCGGAACAAGGAAATTGCTGCCGCACAGAGAGGACAGGGTTCAAGGGTTACAAACAGCCGGCAGCCCTGCAGAAATTTCCCACCCCTCCGCTGCGCCGCCGCGCGCAACGCGAGAATTTCGGCATGCGCGGTCGGATCGGCGCGAGCCTCAACCTCGTTGCCGGCCGCGGCAAGCACGGTCCCGCCAGCATCGACGACAACGGCGCCAACCGGCACCTCGCCACGGCGCGCGGCGGCTTCGGCTTCCGCAAGGGCTTGCTGCATCGGGGTCACGCTTGCTCTCTTGCCTTGACGGCCGGATGAGGTCTAGCTCGCGCCATGAAAAACCGGCCCCTGATCGGACTGACACTGGATGCGGAGCAGCCCGGCGGCTACTCGAAGTTCCCCTGGTATGCCCTCCGCTGCAATTATATGGATGCAATCGCCGACTGTTGCGGCGTGCCTGTCGCGCTACCGCACCGGGCGGAACTGGCTACCGACCTGCTTGATGCCGTCGACGCCCTGGTTGTCACCGGCGGCGCGTTCGATGTTGACCCCAAGCTTTACGGTGAGGTCGGACGGCACGAAACCGTCATGTTGAAGGAGGGGAGGACGGCGGCCGAGACGGCGCTGATCGGCGGCGCGCTTGCGCGCGGCATGCCGATTCTCGGCATTTGCGGTGGTGAGCAGTTGCTGGCGGTCGCGCTTGGCGGTACCCTCATCCAGCATATCCCGGACACGGTGCCCGATGCGCTGCCCCATGAGCAGCCGAACCCGCGTAATGAACCGGGACACGAGATCACCCTCACGCCCGGCACCCGCCTTGCCGCAATCGTCGGCGCCGCCACGATGCGGGTCAATTCGGCACACCACCAGGCCGTACGCGCCCCGGGACCTCGCCTCGTGGTGAATGCGGTGGCGCCTGACGGTGTGATTGAGGGCATCGAATCACCAGCGCACCGGTTCTGCCTTGGCGTGCAGTGGCACCCGGAATTCCTGATCGACCCGGGAGACCGGCGCCTGCTCGAAGCCTTCGTCGAGGCTGCGCGATGACCAACCCGGAAAGCGGCGAACGCGGAGAGCGGATTGCGAAATACCTGGCCCGGGCTGGCGTGGCGAGCCGGCGGGACGCCGAGCGCATGATCGAGTCCGGACGGGTCGCTCTCAACGGGACGAAGGTTCTGCACCCGGCGACCTTCGTCGCCGCTGGCGACATCATCCTTATCGACGGTAGTCCGGTCGGTGAGCCATCGCGTACCCGGCTCTGGCGCTACCACAAGCGGGCTGGACTGCTGACCACGCATCGCGACCCCGAGGGCCGGCCCACGATCTTCGAGCGGATGCCGCCCGAATTGCCCCGTGTTGTCAGCGTTGGCCGGCTCGATCTCAACAGCGAGGGGCTGCTGCTGCTCACCAATGACGGCGCCCTCGCCCGGCAACTGGAACTGCCGACAACCGGCTGGCTGCGCCGCTACCGTGTACGGGTGCACGGTACGGTCGACCCCGCCCGCCTGGCGGCGCTGAAGGGCGGCATCGTGGTGGACGGTGTTCGATATGGTCCGATCTCGGCTGAAATCGATTCCACGAAGGGATCGAATTCCTGGCTGGCAGTCGGGCTTAACGAGGGCAAGAACCGCGAGATCCGAAAGGTCATGGCCGCGCTCGGGCTTGAGACAACCCGACTCATTCGTATCGCCTATGGCCCGTTCCAGCTCGGCAACCTGCCGCGAGGGGCGGTCGCGGAAGTCAATCCCAAGGTACTCCGCGAACAATTGCCGAAAGTTGGCCGATGACCGGGCCACGAATTATCGCCGGTGCCTGGCGAGGGCGGATCCTCGCCGTGCCGGATGGCCCCCTCACGCGGCCGACCGCCGGACGAGTACGGCAAGCGTTGTTCGACATCCTCCTCCACACATCCTGGGCGGAGGGCGCTGTTGGCGGTCGCATGGTGCTGGACGCATTCGCTGGCTCCGGCGCACTGGGGTTGGAAGCGCTGTCGCGCGGCGCGGCGGGAGCGACCTTCATCGAACAGGACCGCGCGGCACTGGCGGCTCTTCGCCGGAACGTGGCCGCCTGCCGGGCGGAGGATCGCAGCCGCATCGTCGCGGCCGATGCACTCGCCCCTTCCCGCGGCACGCCGCACGATCTGGTCCTGCTGGATCCGCCCTACGGCAAGGGACTCGTGGGCCGGGCGGTGTCGGCATTCGCCACCGCCGGATGGCTGGCGCCGGGAGCACTGATCGCTGCGGAATTCGGCAAGGCAGACCCAACGCCAGACGGTGTGTCTCCGCTCGCCGAGCGGGCACATGGCGCGGCGCGACTCGTCATCTGGCGCCATACGGCCTGACCACGGTCAGGCCATGATCACCGCGACGTGCCCCTTCTCGCCGGCATAGCCGAGATAGCGGTATCTGCGCCCCCCCTCGGCACAGAATTCCTGGAACGCCTTGTATTCGTGCTGCCGCCAGCCCGGGTAGTTGAAATACTCGTCGAACACGATGATCGTGCCGGGCCGGATTCGATCTCCCAGCATGTCGAACACCGTCCTCGTCGAGGAATAGATGTCGCAGTCGATGTGCAGCAGCGCGACCGGCTCCGCGGTTTCAGCGAGGAATGCGGGCAGGGTTGCATCAAACCAGCCGACATGAAGACGCACATTTCCAGGCACTTTTGGCAGGGCACCATGCCGGTCGAACGCGCCGCGGGCCGAGGCGGTGCCCGACCAGTCCTCCGGCAAACCCTGGAAGGAGTCGAATCCATGCACCGTGCGAGCGGTCGCTCGCGCCAGGCAGTTGAGCGAAAGCCCCTTCTCCACCCCGAATTCAAGAACGAGCCCCTGTTCCGGCGCGCGCGACAGGGCGAAACGCAGCAAATCGAACCGGTCGCGCAGCATCATCGCTGCCTGCATATGCTCGATGACGTAGTCCACCGCCTCCCGCTTGGCGGCGAGGCGGATATCGAACGCCAGATCATTGAGATACCACGAATGCAGGATTTTCCTGTAGGCCCGTGCCAGCAACCCGCCGCGCAGCCCGCGCTGAAGAATCGCCATGGTCAGAGCGGCTTCGGCACGCCGGCACTGGCCAAGGCGGCATCCTGACGAGCATCGAGCGAGGCGGCATCGAATTCCGCGACCGTCTCCTGGAAAAGCTGGTGCCAGTTGAGTTCCGCGCGCAACCGGAGAAACACGCTGCCAAGCCCGATGGCGGAGCGGTCCATCAGCACGAACTCGCGCGGCGGACGAACACCGCCAGTGCGCTTCAGCCCTTCATGAACCTTCTCCGCAACACTGCGACCGAAGGTTACGTCGTTGGTCTCCTGTATGGGCCGCACCCGGTCCTGCATCAGCGGCTCGTACAGGAACCGGGCCCATTCGTTCAGCACGTCGAGCTTTTCCTTGGTGATATCGGTAAAACCCCATGAGGAATAGGCGTGATGGGCGAGCGCATCGTCATTGTCACGGATCGCGCGGAAAAGGTCGATCACACCGGCGACGAAGCGCGAGCCGAACACGCGAATGGCGCCGAAATCGAGCAGATTGATGCCACCAGCCTTGTTCACCTGATAATTGCCGAGATGCGGATCGCCATGGATGACGCCGTATCGGTAGAACGGCACATACCAGGCCCGGAACAGGGCGCGAGCCACCCGATTGCGACTTTCCTGATCGGGGTCGGTATCCAGAAAGGCCTGCATCCCGATGCCGTCCAGCCAGGTCATGGTCAGCAGGCGACGGGAGGAATATTCGGGGATCGGCTCGGGGATGACGATATCGGGCTGCCCTTCGAGCATGATCGCATAGAGCCGGGCCTGCGCTGCCTCGCGCGTATAATCGAGTTCCTCGCGCAGCCGCGTTGCGAGCTCGACATAGATGTCGTCCTGGTGGATCGCGTTATCCATCCGCTTGTAGACGGCCATCGCGAGCTTGAGTTGCCGGAGGTCGGATTCCACGGTGCTCGGCATGTCGGGATATTGCAGCTTGCAGGCGACGATGCGGCCATCCGGCAGTTCGGCCTTGTGGACCTGGCCCAGACTGGCGGCAGCCGCGGCATCACGCCCGAAGGTGCGAAATTTCCCTTCCCAGTCAGGGCCGAGTTCGGCAGCCATCCGGCGGCGGACAAAGGCCCAGCCCATCGGTGGCGCGTTCGACTGCAACTGCGCCAGTTCCCGGGCATATTCCTCGGGCAGGGCGTCGGGCACGGTGCTGAGGATCTGGGCGATCTTCATCATCGGCCCCTTGAGGCCACCGAGAATGGTCTTCAGGTCTTCGGCATGGCGGCCGCGGTCGGTGCGGATACCGAAAACCCGCTCGCCCGCCACCCGCGCCGCAATGCCGGAAACCGCGCCCGAGGTGCGGGCAAAGCGCCTGATTTCGCCGAACAGCGTGCCGCCGGTATCCGCTTCGTTGCCCATGTATCCCCGATTTTCCTCAGTTTTCCAGTTCGTCGATAAAGCCGGCAATCACATCGAGCCCCCTGCGCCAGAACGCCGGATCGGACGCATCGAGGCCAAACGGAGCCAGCAATTCGCGATGCCGCCTCGTGCCGCCGGCGGCCAGCATATCGAGGTAGCGCGCAACGAAATCCGCCCCCGCGCCACGCGCCGCCTGGTCGCGATATACGCCGTAGAGCGCATTCACCAGGCAATCACCGAAGGCATAGGCATAGACGTAGAATGGCGAATGCACGAAATGCGGCACATAGGCCCAGAACATGCGGTAGTCGTCGGAAAATTCGAACGCCGGGCCCAGACTTTCCCGCTGCACGCCAATCCAGATGGCGCTGATCTCGTCAGGCAACAACTCGCCCCGCCGCCGCGCCGCGTGCAGGCGCTGCTCGAACTGGTGAAAGGCGATCTGCCGCACCACCGTGTTCAGCATGTCCTCCACCTTCTGAGCCAGCATCAGCCGGCGACGCTGCGGGTCGCTTTCGGCGTCGAGCAGGGCACGGAAAGTGAGCATCTCGCCGAACACGCTGGCGGTCTCCGCCAGGGTCAGCGGCGTTGCGGCCATCAGATACCCTTGGCGTGCGGCGAGAACCTGATGCACGCCGTGCCCCAGCTCGTGGGCTAGCGTCATCACATCGCGCGCGCGCCCGTGGTAGTTCAGGAGGATGTAGGGATGCACGTCCGGAACGGCGGGATGGGCGAAGGCGCCGCCGGACTTGCCCGGGCGCGGCACGGCATCGATCCAGCCGCCATCGAAGAACCGGGCAGCGATCACGCGCATCTCCGGGCTGAAGGCACCATAGGCGGCGAGTACCCGCTCCCTCGCCTCCGGCCAGCCGATCCGCCGGTCGGACTCGCCGGGCAGCGGCGCGTTCCGGTCCCAGTGTTGCAGACGGTCAAGACCAAGCCAACCGGCCTTCAACGTGTAATACCGGTGGGCAAGCCGGGGATACGCATCGGTCACCGCAGAGACTAGCGCCTCGACCACGGCGGGCTCCACCCGGTTGGCGAGGTGGCGCGCTGCTTCGGGCGACGCGTAGCGCCGCCAGCCATCTTCGATCGCCTTGTCCTTCGCGATCGTGTTCAGAATCTGGGTGAACAGCCGTGCATTGCGCTGCAGGGTCGTACCGATCGCATGGCCGGCTGCCTCGCGCTGCGCGCGATCCGGGTCGGAAAGCCGGTTGAGAGCCGCGGAGAGCGTCAGTTCCTCGCCTGCAACCGGGACCCGTAGCGCAGCGATGGTCTCGTCGAACAGGCGGGACCAGGCGGCATGGCCTGTCACCTCCTTTTCGTGCAGGAGCCGCTCGATCTCATCGGAAAGCTGATGCGGGCGCAAGGCGCGCAGGTCGCCCAGCCACGGCGCAAAGCGCGCCAGCGCCGGATCGGCGAGCGCCGCCTCGAAGGCGGCGTCGTCAATCTGGTTGATCTCCAGCGTGAAGAAAACGACGTCCGCTCCGATTTCCGTCGCCCGTTCGGATATCGACTGGTAGAACTGCCCCGCAGTCGGAACGGTCGCGTCGGCGCTGAAATTCAGCTGGGCGAAGGCGTGCAAACGCCCAAGCCCCTGTTCGATCGCCTCGTATCGGGCAATCGCCTCGGCGAGCCCAGAGCCGTCCAACCCGGCAACCCGTCCGCGAAAAGCGGCGGCAAAGGCGCGCGCATCGGCGCCGAGCCTTGCGATATCGGTCGCGATCGCGGGATCCTCGGTGCCACGGTAGAGATCGGTGAGATTCCAGGACGGCAGGGCGAAGGCGGCGTCGCTGTCGCATTCAGGCCGTACTGTTACGCCAGCCAGATCGTCGGGCGGGGCCAGTGGCCGAATCAACGTCATCAATCACTCCTTACGTCCCAGAGATAGGCCGGAAAAGCCGCCCGTCAAATGCCGGGCTCTGGCGCGTCCCGCCGCAGGCGATTATCTGCCGATCCAAGATGAATTATCGCCACGCCTACCACGCCGGCAATGCCGTCGATTGCATGAAGCACGCGCTGCTGGTTGTGCTGCTGCGCGCGTTGACACGCAAGGAGAAGCCGCTGTTCGTGCTCGATACCCATGCGGGAATCGGCATCTACGATCTCGCCGGCCCGGAAGCGGGCCGCACCCGCGAATGGGAAGGCGGTATCGGCAAGCTCCGCACGGTCGCACCCACCGCTCTTGCAGATTATCTCGGGCTGATCCCGCCTGGCCTTGCCTATCCTGGATCGCCGGCCATCGCGCGCGCGCTGCTTCGGCCGGGCGACCGCCTTGCGCTCTGCGAACTTCACCCCGAAGATGCGGCGGTGCTGAAGCGCCGGTTCCGCGGCGATCCGATGGTGCAGGTTCATGCCCGCGACGGCTACGAGGCCGTGACCGCGCTGTTGCCGCCGCCCGAGCGCCGCGCCCTTGTGCTGATCGACCCACCGTTCGAACGGCCCGACGAGTTCGCCGCGTTGGCGACATCGCTGGATGCCGGGCGGCGGAAATTCCCCTCGGGGATTTTTGCCGCCTGGTATCCTGTGAAGCACCGGACGCCGGTTCGCGATTTCGCTGCCGACATGACGGCCAGAGGCATTCCCGACATTATCGTCTGCGAGATGCTGCTCCGCCCGGCACTCGACCCGGCGCGGCTGAACGGATGCGGCCTGCTGGTGATCAATCCGCCTTATGGTTTCGAAGCCGCGGCGGCCCCGGTGCTGGAAGCACTTCGTGCGGTGCTGGGCGAGGCGGATGCCAGCGTTGCAATCACGCGGCTGGCCCGGGAGAATGGGGTATGACGGCACATCCCGAATTCGCCGTGATCGGCGCCGGGGCCTGGGGCACCGCGCTCGCCTCTCTTTATGCGGCGCAGGGGCGGCGGGTCGCGCTTGTCGCCCGCGATTCTACAAAAGCCGCGGCACTGGCAACCACGCGCACGACGCCGCGTCTGCCCGGGCTTCGCCTGCCTGACTCCCTCGCCGTGACGGCGCGTCCGCCCGAAGCGCCGGTCACGCTGCTCGCCGTACCGTTCCAGCATCTGCGCGAGACCCTCGGTCGCCTGCCGCAAGGCAATGGTACGCTTGTGCTCTGTGCCAAGGGAGTGGAACGCGAAAGCGGCGCATTGGGACCGGAAATCGCGGCGGAAATGGAGCCGCGGCGGCCATGCGCGGTGCTCACCGGTCCCAATTTCGCCCACGAGATCGCCATCGGCCTGCCGGCCGCCGCCGTTCTGGCCATGACCGATGACGGGGCACGGCGCGACCTCGTGCAACACCTTGCGACACCGCGCCTGCGCGTTTACGGCAGCGCGGATCCAATCGGTGCCGCACTGGGCGGGGCCGCGAAAAACGTGATCGCCATTGCCGCCGGTGCGGTGATCGGCGCCGGCCTCGGCGAGAACGCGCGCGCGGCGCTGATCACCCGCGGCCTTGCCGAAATCGCGCGCCTGACCGAAGCGCTGGGCGGGGCGGCGGAGACGATCTCCGGCCTTGCCGGGCTCGGCGATCTCATCCTGACCGCGACCGGCAGCGCGAGCCGGAACTATCGCGCCGGCCTTGCCTTTGGCCAGGGCAAGAGACCCGACACGGAAGCTGGCGTGATCGAGGGTATCGCCACAGCGCCGGCGCTTCTTGCCCGCGCCCGGGCAACTGGTTGTGAAATGCCGGTCACAGAGGCGGTAACCGATCTGCTCGCCGGCCGCATCACGCTCGAGGCCAGCATGAACCGGCTGCTACGCCGGGCCTTGCGCGACGAGCGCTAATCGAGACTCAGACGCCGAATTCGGCGGCCAGTGCCTCGACCGAATCGACGACCACATCCCACGGTCCGGAAGGATTGGCGCGGTCTCCGGTCGCGGCGCCGAATTCGAGCGGACGGCTGATGAAGGCAGTGCGCAGGCCGAAACTCGCAGCGGCGGCAAGATCGTCGTTATGCGCCGCAGCGAGCATGACCTCGTGCGGGGCAAGACCGAGATAGTCGCAGGCGCCGAGATAGACCTCGGCATCCGGCTTGTAGTGCCGAAAAATATCCGAACCGAACGTGACGTCCCACGGGAAGCCATTGCGCCGTGCGAGCGAAACCTGCAACGCAAGATGCCCGTTCGAGAGCGGGCCGATGATGACCGCCTGCCGAAGCCGCGCGAGGCCTGAAACCACGTCCGGCCAAGGTGCCAGGCGGTGCCACAGCTTCACCAGGTGATCGCAATCGGCATCGCTGAGCGGCCCGAACCCGTGCCGGCGGGCCAGTTCGACGACCGCATCGCGATGCAGGTCATCCAGAAGAGTCCAAGGTATCAGGCCGCGCCGCACCCGGTCCATCGAGGGCCGATAGGTCCGGCGCCAGGCATCGGCAACCTCGGCCCAGTCGGCGGAACGGCTGCGGGACGAGCCAAACGCCGTCAGACCGGCGATCACGCTGCCACGCCAGTCCACCAGCGTGCCGAACACGTCAAACAGAACGGCGCGGGGCTGCGTCATGCCGGTCAGGCGGTCACGAGCAGGATGACCACAAGCGCCACCGCGACCGCCTGAAGGCCCACACGCCAGCGCATCAACCGGTTCTGCCGTCGCGGATCGGCGCCCTGCGTCATGCCAACGGCGCCGGCCAGCAGAACGGCCACCACCGCAACCATGTCGACGCCGAGGAGGATCAGAAGAATATCACGCATACCTTGCCATATAATGACTGACTCCGGCCGTCGATAGGGGGTGGCGGTTGACATGAAACGCGATGCCCCTTTCAGAGGAGAGATGTTCCGCGCCCTGTCGCTCGCCCTGCCGATCCTGGCATTGCTCTTGGGAGCCATCCCGGCCGCGAGCGCGGCTGCGCCCGCCTCCAAGGCCACCGCAGCCGCGACATCGCCCGCCGTAAAGGCCGCTCCGCCCCTCACCGCCACACAGATCGACACTGCGATCGCGACGCTGCGCGACGCGAAGCAGCGCGCCACCCTTATCGCCACGCTCGAAGCCATGAAAGGAGGGGCGACAGCGGCCACGACGCAACAAGGCGCGCCAGGTATTGGCCTCGGCATCGCGCAGACGATCGAGGAATGGGCGGAACAGACGCTTCAGGGGATCGGGCGAGCCCTCAGCGACGCGACCGACATTTCCCTGATCTGGCATTGGATTGAGTTCGTCGCGACGGATGCGTGGCTGCGGCACACGGTATTGCAGGCGACCTGGCGGCTGGCCGTCGTACTGGCGGCGGCTCTCTGCGCCGAATGGGTGGTCCGCAGGGCATTGCGTCGACCTCGTACGAGCCTGTTGCGAAACGCGGCGCGACGGCGAGCCGCAGATGGACCGGGGCAAGAGGCCGACGGGGCCGAGGGAATTGCGGCGGCCGAGGCAGGAGAGACCGAGCGCTCACGCCGCCGCCAGCCGCTGCGACGCTGGTTGCGCCGCGTCCCGTGGGCCCTGGGCCATTTCGCCCTCGAACTCGTGCCGGTCATTGCCTTCGCACTGGCAGGTGTCGCTTTGGTATCGGGCGGCATCGCGGATGACAGGGTCTCACGTCTTGTGATCGGCGCCGCGCTGGAAGCCTATGTCGTTTCGCGGTTTGCGATGGAATGCGCCCGTCTCCTGCTCAACCCAAGGGCGCCGGAAATTCGGCTGGCAGGCCTTGGCGATGACCGGGCACGCTGGCTCACCACCTGGCTGCGAGCCATTGTTGGCACAGTCGCCTTCGGATACGCGGCAATTGCGACGGGCGGCCTGTTCGGCCTCTATCCGGCAGCCAGCCGCGTGCTGGTCAAGATCGTTTCGCTGGCGGTGCATCTGATGCTTGCGGTCATGATCCTGCAGGCGCGGCGGCCGGTGGCGGCGTTCATCCGGGGGGAGACGCCGTCGGCCGGCTTCACGGGCGCGCTCAGGGTCGGACTCGCGCATACCTGGCACATTCTCGCTCTCTTTTACGTGATCGCCCTATGGGTCGCATGGGCGATCGGGGTACCGCACGCCTTCTTCATCATGCTGCGGATCGTCGTGGTCCTCGGCCTCGTCGCCATTATCGGACGCGGAGTCGCGGCCAGCCTGGCGTCGGGGCTCGATTCGCTGTTCGACGAGCGAGGCACGCTACGTTCTCGGCATCCCGACCTCCACGCGCGGATGCGGACCTATCTCCCGGTCCTGAAACTCTCGACAGGCTGCGTGATCGCCGCGCTCGGCCTTCTGGTCACGCTGCAGCTTTGGGGAGTCAGCGTGTTTGCCTGGTTCGCCGGAACCACGCTCGGGCGCCAGATCGCCTCGGCAGTCGTGACCATTGCGGCAGCCATCCTCATCGCCCTCATCGTCTGGGAGGCAGCAAACGCCGCGTTGGAAGCTCACGCCGAGCGTCTGATACGTCAGGGGCGTCCCGGCCGCGCCGCCCGCTATCGCACCCTTCTCCCGATGCTCCGATCGGTCCTCATGGGAGCCATTCTGGTTGTGGTCGCGCTGGTGGTGCTCGGCGCCGTGGGCGTCAACATCACGCTTCTGCTCGGCGGGCTGTCGATCTTCGGGCTCGCCGTCGGCTTCGGCTCGCAAAAGCTGGTGCAGGACATCATCACCGGACTTTTCCTGCTCCTGGAAGATGCCGTGCAGGTCGGAGACTGGGTAACCCTCGCCGGAATTTCCGGCAGCGTCGAGAAACTCTCGATCCGCACCATCCGGCTGCGCGCCGGCGACGGTTCGCTGAACGTGATCCCGTTCAGCGCGGTGAGCACGGTATCAAATTTCTCACGGGAGTTTTCATTTGCGCCGATCACGGTCGGCGTTGCCTACAAGGAGGATATCGACCGCGTCTTCGCCGTGATCCGGGATGAGTTCACGAAAATGCGCGCGGACCCGGAATGGGCGCCGAATATTCTCGGCGATATCGAACTTTGGGGCCTCGACCAGTTCGGTGCCTCCTCGCTCGATATCGTGGGCCGCATGCGCACCCCGGCCGGACAGCAGCATGCGGTACGCCGCGAATTCAACCGCCGCCTCAAAATCCGGTTCGACACCGAGGGCATCGAGATACCCTTCCCCTATCAGCGGCTGACCATCGATCCGGAAGAATTCCGCGCCGCGTTTGGCTCCGGCACTTCAGGTGAGGCACGCCCGCCGCACGAGACCACACCGGAGAATGGCTGAGTTTCACACGGCGCACGGTTTCCCCGGACGGAGAAAGTGTTATTTCTGACGCATGAACCCCATCGCTGCCCGCAACGAGCTTGGCCTTAAACTCGCCGGAGACGGATTTGCCTTCCTTTCCGGTGAAGCGTTCGACTGCATGCTACCCGCCGAAGCGGTCGCCTCCGCGGCGTGGGACGGCTTCGCGGCGAGCTGGGACAATATGCCGCTTGATGAATACATGGCCGATGGAGGGCGTTATCGGCGTCGGCGCTTCGGCGTGTTCAGCGCGATATCCAACCAGACGATACGTCGCGCGCCGCATCAGGCTCACTATCAGACGCGTGATTACAACGCGCTGAACGGTGGCGTGGAGCGCTGGTTCGAACCGATCGGTGACGATGTCGCGGCAGGCATCACCTTCCAGGCCCTGCTCGGCTTTACCCGCTCGCTTTTCGAGGAACGGATCGGCAGCGTCGCCTGGCATATCGAGGCCCATCAGTTCCGGATCGAAGCGCCGTCGGATGGCGCCGGCCTGCCAACGCCGGAAGGCATGCATCGTGATGGAGTCGATTTTGTCTTCGTGCTGATGGTGCGGCGAGAGAACATCAAGCAAGGCACGACGACGATCCACGATCTTGCCGGAAACGATCTCGGCAGCTTCACGCTGACCCGCCCTCGCGATTCGGCACTTGTGGATGACCGGCGCGTGTTTCATGGCGTTACGCCGGTGGTCCCGATCGACCCCGCGCGCCCCGCCTTCCGGGATGTTCTGGTCCTGACCTACCGTCGCGTCTGATTCCCCCCTTACCCGAGCCAGGGCGGCACCGGCAGCCCCTTGCCGCGCAGGAATTCCGGGTTGAACAGCTTCGACTGGTAACGCGACGCGCCATCGCAAAGGATCGTCACGATCGTGTGGCCCGGCCCCATTTCGTGTGCGACGCGAATGGCCGCTGCGACATTGATTCCCGCGGAACCACCGACCGAGAGGCCCTCGTGGATCATCAGGTCGTAGACCTGCCCGAGCATTTCGGTATCAGGAATGCGCACCGCATCATCAATTGGCGCGCCTTCCAGATTGGCCGTAACCCGTCCCTGGCCGATTCCCTCGGAAATCGATAATCCGGAGGACGTTATCTCACCAGTCTTGATCCACGAATGCAAGGCGCTGCCTTCGGGGTCGGCAAGCACGATGCGGGTGGCCGGATTGCGCTCCTTCAACGCCAAGGCGACGCCGGCGAGCGTGCCGCCGGTTCCGCAAGCGCAGGTGAAGGCATCGATCTTGCCGCCCGTCTGCGCCCATATCTCCGGCCCGGTCGTGCGGCGATGCCCCTCCCGGTTGGCAAGGTTGTCGAACTGGTTCGCCCAGTAGCCGCCGCATTCCTCGGCAATACGACGGGAAATGTGAACGTAGTTGCCGGGATCGCGATAGGGTTTTGCCGGCACGAGGCGCAGATCGGCGCCGATCATGCGGAGAAAATCCTTCTTTTCCTGGCTCTGCGTCTCGGGCATCACAATAATGCTGCGATAGCCGCGCGCATTGGCCACCAGCGTGAGGCCAATCCCGGTGTTGCCCGCCGTTCCCTCGACGATGGTGCCTGACCGGCCCGGCGTGAGCAGGCCCCGCGCCTCGGCATCCTCGATAATCGCGAGCGCCGCACGATCCTTCACAGAGCCGCCCGGATTCATGAATTCGGCCTTGCCAAGGATTTCACAGCCAGTCGCCTCGGATGCACGACGCAGGCGGATCAAGGGTGTATGGCCGATCGCACCGATGAATCCGCCGGCGATCGAGGTCGCTGATTGCACTGTCACGCTGTTCTTTCTCCCGTGTAACCGTCTTGCATCAGAACCTGGCGTCGGACAACAATGCTTCGATGCCAGGAAGGCGATGAACCGGAGGATGATATGGTTGACGATGTGGCTCCGAAACAGGTGTGGGAGGCGCTGATGAGCAACCCCGAGGCCATGCTCTGCGATGTGCGGACCAGCGCCGAGTGGACCTTTGTCGGGCTACCTGACCTCTCCCAGGCCGGAAAGCAGGTCATCCCGATCGAGTTGCAGGTCTTCCCCAGCATGCAGCACAATCCGCATTTTCTCGACGAGATGAAGCGCGCGGGCCTAAACGCGGATCACCACGTCTATTTCATCTGCCGTAGCGGCGGCCGCAGCATGGCTGCGGCACGGATCGCGCAGGAGCATGGCTTTCCCCATGTCTACAACGTGAGGGACGGATTCGAAGGCCCGCACGACCAGCGCGGCCATCGCGGCCATGTGGCTGGCTGGAAGCATGATGGTCTGCCCTGGGTGCAGAAATAGGCGTTGGTCCACCGGCGCGCGGAAGCAGCCCTGCGCATGCGTGTCTGGAAAACCTCACCTCCCTGCCCTCATTGAGGGTGGATGAACGATCCGACACCGACAACCGCGACCTCGTTCCATATAAAGCGCGGCTCCGCGGAATTCCGCCGCACGACACTTGCAATGTTCGCTGCCGGCTTCGCGACTTTTGCGCTGATGTATTGCGTGCAGCCGCTGCTGCCGGTGTTTGCGAGCGATTTCCGCGTGCGCCCGGTGTCGGCAAGCCTCGCTCTGTCGCTCACCACTTTCACCCTCGCCGGTTCCCTGCTCGTGGCCAGCGCGGTCTCGGAAGCATGGGGCCGCAAGAACATGATGGCGGGCTCGGTCATCGGCGCCGCCTTCCTGACCATTGCTTCGGCGGCGATTCCGCATTGGGGCGCCTTTCTCGCGGTCCGGGCATTGATCGGCTTTGTGCTTTCGGGCCTGCCCGCGGTGGCCATGGCCTATCTCGCGGAGGAAATTGATCCCAAATCGATGAGTCTCGCCATGGGACTCTATGTCGGCGGCAGCGGCTTCGGCGGCATGAGCGGTCGACTGATTACGGGAGTGCTGGCCGATCTTGCCGGGTGGCGGATCGCGATTGCGGGCATTGGCGCGATCGGCCTCGCCTCCGGAATCATCTTCACCTCCAGCCTGCCGGCATCGCGCAACTTCACCCGCCGGACACTTTCAATCAGGCATCTCGCGCGAAGCTATGCCGCTCACCTCGCCGATCCGGCATTGCGACTGCTCTATGCCGAGGGTTTCCTGATCATGGGCGGCTTCGTGACTATTTATAATTATATCACGTTCCGCCTGATCGCCCCGCCATTCAGCCTGTCGCAGGCTGCGGTCGGCATGATTTTCACGGTCTATCTCGTGGGCGTCGGCAGTTCGGCCTGGAGCGGCCACCTCACCGGCAGGATCGGAAGGGCGCGGATGCTGCCGATCGCAATCGCTTTGGAACTTGCCGGCGCCCTTCTGACCCTTTCGGGGACTCTATGGCTTGTCATCGCAGGTATCGCGCTGGTCACGCTCGGCTTCTTCGCGAGCCACACGACGGCAAGCGCCTGGGTCGGGGCCGCCGCGCGCGGCGCGCGGGCACAGGCTGCGGCACTTTACCTGTTTCTCTATTATCTCGGGTCGAGCCTTGTGGGCTCGCTCGGCGGATTCGCCTGGAGTTCGTGGGGCTGGAGCGGCGTGGTGACGATGATCGCGCTACTGTTGCTGGCCGGGCTTGCATTGGCAGTGCGACTGGCCACCTTGCCATCCCGGCGCGCGGAGGTCATGTAGCGAAGATGAATCATGAAGCGGTCAAACTGGCGGAGTGCGGCTGATGGACGGCGGCGCCGAACAGCGGCAGATTACGATCCATAAGCCGGAAGACTTCGTGCCGATGCGAGCTGCGGGCGCACTGGCGGCCGAGGTGCTCGACATGGTCGGCGCGCATGTCCGCCCAGGCATCTCGACCGGAGAGATCGACCGGATCTGCCACGACTATATCGTCGCCCGCGGCGCAATTCCGGCGCCGCTCAACTATCGTGGGTTCCCGAAATCGACCTGCATCTCGATCAACCACGTTGTCTGCCATGGCATTCCAGGCGATCGCGTGCTGATGGATGGCGACATTCTGAACATTGACATCACGGTAATTCTCGATGGCTGGCACGGCGATTCCAGCCGGATGTACATAGCGGGCACAGCGTCGACCAAAGCTCGCCGACTGATCGATGTTACCTATCAGTCGCTGCTGGAAGGAATTCGCGCCGCCAGGCCGGGTGCGCATTTCGGTGATATCGGCCACGCCATCCAAACCTATGTCGAGGCGCAGCGTTTCTCCGTCGTGCGGGATTTCTGCGGCCATGGCATCGGCCGCCGCTTCCACGAAGCGCCCAACGTGCTGCATTTCGGCCGCAAGGGAGATGGCCCCGAACTACGCCCAGGCATGTTCTTCACCATCGAACCGATGGTGAACGCGGGAAGGCCGGAGGTAAAGGTGCTCGACGACGGCTGGACAGCGGTGACGCGGGATCGCAGCCTGTCGGCCCAATTCGAGCACATGGTCGGAATTACGGAGTCCGGTTGCGAGGTTTTTACCCTGGCAGCCGGCGAAGTGATCTGATCGGCGCACTTTGCAAGCGCAGCCAGCTATGACAAGCTCCGGCTGTGACGAGCGGCCGGAACACACTCCAAGATAGTAATATTCAGGCGGATCTTCTTCTGGAAGGTCAATCGCCGGACGATGAGCCGCACGGTTCCGATGTCCATGGCGCAACCGGGCATCGCGCGCGCTTGCGTGCACGCCTGCTCAAGGCTGGGCCTGAAGCGCTTGCCGACCATGAAATCCTCGAGATGGTGTTGTTTCTTGCCGTTCCCCGGCGCGACACCAAGCCGATCGCACGCGCGCTCGTCCGGCGTTTCGGCTCCTATGCGGGCGCCATTGCGGCGCCAATCGGCGAGTTGCGGGGCGTCGAAGGGCTGGGCGAAGCCGGCGCCGCCGCTTTGAAGATCGTTCAGGCGGCTGCACTCCGGCTCGCGAAGGCGGAAATCGCTTATCGTCCCGTGCTGAACCACTGGGACAGGCTCATAGAATACCTCACGGCAGTGCTGGCCCGTGAACGGGTCGAGCAGGCGCGGGCGCTGTTTCTCGACCAGCGCAATCGGCTGATCGCCGACGAGGTCCAGTCCGTGGGAACCGTGAACCACACCCCGCTATATCCGCGCGAGTTGATCAGGCGCGCTCTCGAACACCATGCAACCGCGATCATCCTGGTCCATAACCATCCCAGCGGTGACCCGACCCCGTCGCCGGAAGACGTGGCGATGACGCGCGAGATCAAGCAGGCTGCATCAACACTTTCGATCGTCCTGCACGATCACGTGATCGTCGGTAATGGCAAGTGGGTCAGCCTCAAGCGGCTGGGTCTGCTATGATCCCCAGCCACTGAGAACGGCGATGGGAAGGTTGATACGCAAGCGCCCCCCAGATCCGGCAATCGCGGCGAGCGCCATTGGAAACAGAGCCCGCGGGGGAATCCGGCGCGACCTGGCCGAAAGCGCGTTGGTCTCTCCCGCATCGCGAAGATCGCGCAGCAGGGCGAACGGCTCCGCGTATTCGAGGTCAACCTCCTCCCGTTCGGCGATCGGCAGCGCAAATCCCGCGCGCTGCATCAGGCCGGCGCAGTCCGCAAGCGTGGGGAATGGCGAGACACGCGGCGCCGCTCCTCCGGTCAGGACCTCTTCCGCTTCGATGAGGGCGGAACGCAGTTCCGACAAGGTTCCGAGAAGCGGCAGGCTGCCGATGAAGAGCCCTTCTGGCGTCAGCGCCTGGCGCAACTGGATGAGGGCCCCGGGCAAGTCGTTCACCCAGTGCAGCGACATATGGGCGACGATGAGATCGAACCGCGCCGGACCGAACGGCAGAAATTCGGGGTCTCCTGCAACGCTGGCCGTTCCGTGCGCGAGAGCGGGGGATATATCGCAGGTGACGACCTCGATACCGCGGGCGTTCAACAGCGGTGCAACCGCACCCCGCCCGCCGATGTCGAGCGCGAGACGGAATCGCCGTCCGGTATCGTCAAGCCGGTCGAGCACGCGAGACGCGAGCTCGTCGAGCACTGGCCGAACCTTGGCCAGCCGTGGTGCTGCCCGGGTCCGATGGGCGGCGACTGCCCTGCGATCGAAGATCTCCATCTGGCTCATCGGCGTGCTTGTGCCGCGTCTGCCGGCTGGCGAAAAGCCCCTGTCATGCTGAAGTCGCTGGCCCGTGCTGCGCTTGATCTCCTGCTCCCGCCCCAGTGCCTGGCCTGCAGCGAGGAGGTGCCGGCCGACGGGCTGCTTTGCGTCTCGTGTTTCGTCGAGACCAGTTTCATCACTGACCCGGTTTGCGGCCAATGCGGCCTTCCGCTTGCCGAGCCTGCCCCGCTCTGCACGAGTTGTGACTGGGCGCCCCCCACATTCCGCAGCGCCCGCGCCGCACTGCAATACAATGCCGCCGCCAAGCGGCTGATCCTGCCTTTCAAGTATGCCGATCGGCCGGAACTCGCTATCGGCCTCGCACGGCTGCTGCTCCGCCCTGGCAAGGAGTTACTGGCGCGCGCGGATCTCCTGGTGCCCGTGCCGCTACACCGCTCGCGCCTCGCTCATCGCGGGTATAACCAGGCCGGGCTGCTCGCCCGTGCGCTGGGGCGCATTTCCGGCAAGAAGGTCATGATCGATGCCCTCGTCCGCCTGAGGGCAACCCGGCCTCTTTCAGAACTGGACCAGACAGGGCGAGAATTGGCCCTTAAAGGGGCAATCGGCATCCGCGAGGGCCGCGAAGCGCATATTGCAGGGCGCACAATCCTGCTCGTCGACGATGTCCTGACAACCGGCGCCACGGCATCCGCCTGCGCTGATGCGCTCTACGCCGCAGGGGCCGCTGCCGTTGATGTACTGGCCATTGCACGTGTCGCGGAGGCCGAAGACATTTAACAATTACGCAACAGTCTTGCGATAAATTTCGGCTCGCGTATGTGAAGGGCTGGAGAGATCATATGCCGACAGTCGAAATTTACACCCAGGCTTTCTGCCCGTACTGCAGCCGCGCCGTTCGCCTCATGCGCGAGAAGGGCGTGCCGTTCACAGAAATTGATGCCCCCCGAGGCTCCGCAGCCCGCCGCGAGGCCATTGAAAGATCTGGTGGCAGCACGACCGTACCGCAGATCTTCATCGACGGCCAATCGATCGGCGGCTGCGACGAGTTGCTCGAACTCGAACGGACCGGCCGGCTTGATCCACTCCTTGCAGCATGATCCATTATCAACTCCGCTGCGCCTGCACTCATGAATTCGATGGCTGGTTTGCCAATAGTGCAAGCTTCGAACGCCAGGTGAAGCGCCGCCTTCTCAATTGCCCGCGCTGCGGTGGCACGGACGTGGCACGCGCTTTGATGGCCCCTCGAATCGGCAAGGGCAATCCGGAAGAGCCGCGCCAACAACCTCCGGCCAGGAAGCCGAGAACCGCCGCGGTCGCCGGACGCATGCCCGACGAATTGCGGGCATTGCTGGCGGGGCTGCGGCGCGAGGTCGAGACGCATTGCGACTATGTCGGCCAAGAATTCGCGGCCGAAGCGCGGCGCATCCATAATGGCGATGCCCCCTCGCGCGGCATTTACGGCGAAGCCACCGAGGCCGAATCGGAAGCGCTTGCCGAAGAAGGAATCGAGTTCGCTCAAATTCCCTGGGTGCCACCGGCCGACGGCTGACACGGAGGATCGCGGGATGCATCACACCTCGCCTGCCCTGTTCGAACTGGACGGCGTCCGCCCGGAAATCGATCCGGATGCGTGGGTCGCACCCGGCGCGGTTTTGATTGGCGCCGTTCAAGTCGCGGCGGGAGCCAATGTCTGGTTCAATTGCACGTTACGTGCTGATAATAACGTGATCCAGATCGGTCCACGAACCAACGTCCAGGATGGCACGGTTATCCACGTGAACGCCGGCGAACGGTTCGCGGCACGCATTGGCGCCGATGTCACCATTGGTCACGCCGCAATCATTCATGCATGCACGCTGGAGAATCGCGCGTTCGTCGCCATGGGTGCCGTCGTGCTCGACGGAGCGGTCATCGAGGAAGGTGGAATGCTGGCTGCGCATTCCCTGCTGACGCCAGGCAAGCGCATCGGCCGCAACGAACTCTGGATGGGATCACCTGCCCGACTGGTCAGGGTGATGACGAATGAGGAACGTGCCCAATATGATCTGACGGCACCGCATTACGTCGAACTTGCGGCGCGCTTCCGCAACGGGCTCAAGCCGGCCTGATCTTATCGGCACGGCATTGGAGACATGCCATGCACCAGGCGATCCGCTCCAGTCTATTCATCGGTCTGGTCAGTCTTGGCCTTTCCGGCTGCGCACTCGAAACGCCTCCTCCATCCACCGGCTATCTCCCGGCAAATGCCTTCGACGGTCGGGTCATCGGCGAAGATCCGGCGATCGCGGCAACCAACGAAGCGCGCTGGTCATTCACCCACCCCAAAGCCATGCAGGGACGACCGGCCGAAATGGCGCTTGCCGTCGCCTCGCTCGACGCCATGGCCGGACAATTTGCCACCGGCGGCCGCTGGGTCTCAATGAATAGTCTTGCCAAGCTCCAGATGCTGCGGGCGCGTCGCGCGGTGCGGGCGATACTCGGCATCAGGCCGGGCACACCATCGCAGACCGTCATCAATTCAATGGTGACGATCAGCCTCGCCTTGCGTCATGGCAATCGGCCAGCAGCCCTTGCCGCCGCGAAAGGCGCGGAATTTACCCTCCCTCCGCCGCGCACCCTTTCAATCCTTGCACATTTCCCGCCTGTCCCGATTGCTGCAGAGGCAACCACTTTCGCAAGCCGGTATCTCTTCCCGGGCGGCGGCGGTCCTTTTTTTCTCCGCTGAGCGTTTGGTCACAGATGGTGCCGGCAGCGGCACGGGCAAAATGGAAACCGGTCCGGTCGCTATTGGCTACCGCCTCCACTTGCTGGCTTGAACCGGTAGGGGCTGGCACTGGTCGTCGAAACATCAAGCGCGAGGCGATGGGCCAGCGGCGGGAAGGCGCGGGAGCGGCAATCGGGCCGGTCGCAAAGCCTGCAGGACAGGCCAATCCCTACCGCCGCGCGGTCCAGATCGAGCCCGTCAGCATAAACGACCTCGCCGGCACGGCCGATGTCGCACCCCATCGCCACAACGCGCGTGGCCGGCGGTTCGCCCCAATGCGCGGGCGAGGCAATGATCGTGCGCGCGAAACATAGATATGTTGCGCCCTCCGGCAGTTGCGCCACCTGCACCCGGACTGTCCCGGGAGTCGCAAACGCCGAGTGCACGATCCAGCGCGGGCAGTTGCCGCCAAAACGTGCGAACGGAAACCCTGCGGCGGAAAATCGCTTCGAGACATTCCCCGCAGGGTCAACGCGCAGAAAAAAGAACGGCACGCCGCGCGCCCCCTGGCGCTGGAGCGTGGAGAGGCGGTGGCAGGCCTGCTCGAATGAGACACCGAAGCGCATCGCCAGATGTTCAACATCGTGCCGCAATTCCTGGGCTGCAGCCAAGAACGGCACATAGGGCATCAGGACGGCGCCGGCGAAATAATTAATCAGTCCGATCCGCAGCAACTCCCCCGCATCGCGTGTGGTGAGGGTCGCCCGTCGGACCACCTGTTCGATCAGATCACGGGCCTCGAACAGGCCAAGCTGGAAGGCCATCTGAAATCCGCGGCTCTCCCGCGGGAGGGTCTCGGACAGGACAAGATGCCGCCGCGCGGGATCGAACACGCGCAGTGCCCCCGGCAGGGGCGCCACGGAAACGACAAGCCCATGCTTGTGGCGCAGCCGCTCCGCCAAGGCGTGATTCATCCCCAGCGTCGCTGCCGGCAGTTCCGCCCCGAGCGCCTCTGCGGCCTCCTCAAGCTCGGGAAAGTGGTTGGCATGCTCATGAAAGACATCCCGCACTTCCTCGTTCGGCAACAGGATCTTGCGGCCGGACGGGAGCGTGATCCCGCCGGTCTCCTCCCTGACCGCCTGGAACGCGCGATACAGACCAAGCATCGCCTGGGCTGCCGCGGGGGCGGATGCGGCGATCATCTGCGCTTCGGAATCGGGCACCGACTCCGTCCCGATCAGCGGGTCGGCGAACGCTTCCCGCAACGCCTGTTCCACCTGCCGCTCGTCGGAGCCGGAAAGCGCAGCAAGATCCACCTTAAGCGTCTCGGTCAGCTTGATCAGCAGCGCAGCCGTCACGCCCCGCTGATCATGCTCGATCAGATTGAGATACGAGGTCGAGATGCCCAGCCGGCTCGCCAGTTTCTGCTGCGTCAGGCCGTGTTCCTGACGCAGGCGGCGAACGATACGACCGATTAACGGCTTGGACATGCGAGCAGCCTCGTCGAGCAGGTGGATTTTTCAGATTTTACATATTGTAAAATTTTACGGTCAATTCAGCGACGCATTTCATCATTTAATGCCATTTTTGGCAATGACATTCGCGGTTGCAGCGTAAATAATTCACTCATCAGCGCGACTTGAGCGTCTGTGAATTCGCCGCCACGGCAAAGGAGAGTGTCATGTCAAATTTCCCCCAACCCCGGCCCATTCCCCCGGAAGGCATT